>JBILPP010000125.1:0-5495 GCA_044373765.1 Bacteroidia bacterium | reverse complement strand
ACAAAAAGATTACCGAAACCACTAAACAGCTTGAGAAATTAGCAGATCGCCAAAAAGAAATTGCTAAAAAAACCGAACAGCTAGACCAGCAAAAGGGATTAAATAAAGAAGAGAAACAGCAGCAACAAGAGCAATTAAAACAAGAGCAACAAAAACTGCAAAAAGAGTTTAAAGACCTGCAGAAAGAGCTAAAAGATATTGAGCAAAAAAACAAAGAGTTAGAAGAACCACGTGATTTAGGGGATACTAAAAAAGAAGAAGAAAAAGCCAATGAGGAAATGCAGAAGGCGCAGGATAATTTAGATAAAAAGGACAATAAAAAAGCCAAAGAAAATCAAGATAATGCTGCCAAAGAGATGGAGGAAATGGCAGAAAAAATAAAAGAAAAACAAGAGGAGGCAGAGAAAGAACAACATGAAGAAGATGCAGCAACTTTACGCGAGATTCTAGAAAATACCATTCAATTAAGTAAAGACCAAGAAGGTTTAATTGAGGAGATGAATAAGCTGAATGGCTATAGCCCGCAGTATGTAGAGTTGGCAAAAAAACAAAAGATAACAAAAGACAACGCTAAAATTATTGAGGATAGTTTGTTGGCCTTAAGTAAACGTGTGCCCGAAATAAGTTCGTTTATAAACCGTGAAGTAACCAAACTGAATGATAACTTGGATAAAAGTGTTACTGGTTTCGGTTTACGTAATTTCATGGAAATACGCACGCGTCAGCAGTATGCCATGACGCATGCAAATAACCTTGCTGTAATGTTAAGTGAAGTGCTTAACCAAATGCAACAACAAAATCAACAGGCTAAAAGTAAAAAAAGTGGCAAAGGGAAACCAAAGCCAAAACCCGGTCAAGGAAAGGGAAGCAAACCTTTAACCATGAGCCAAATTAAAAAAATGCAAGAAGAGTTGAATAAGCAATTGCGTGAGGGCATGAACAAAAAAGGCGAAGAGGGCAAACCACAACCGGGCGGACAAAAACCCGGGCAAATGCCAAACGGGCAGCAACCTAATCCTAATGGGCAACAAGGTATGGGTAGTGAAGGCTTTGCAAGAATGGCCGCTCAACAAATGGCCATACGCCAACAGTTGCAAAAAATGATGCAGCAAATGGATGCCAAACAAAAAGAGGGTGTGGGTGGCGCAAAAATGTTAGAGGAAATGAAACGTATGATGGAGCAAACAGAAAAGGAGCTCTACAATAAAAAATTAACTACAGAAATGTTGCAACGTCAGCAAGAAATTTTAACACGTTTGTTAGAGAGCGAAAAAGCTGAACGTAAACAAGAGCAAGAAGAAAAGCGTGAAGCCGAGCAAGCCAAAGAAAAACCAAAACCGAGTGCTCCAGCTTTTGATCTATACATACAACAAAAAAACAAAGAGAAAGAATTGTTAGAAACTATTCCTGCCGATATGCAACCTTATTACAAAGAAAAAAGTAAGGAATATTTTAATCGTATTGGTGGAGGTAAATAACATCAAACCAAAACCCAATGAAAAACCTTAACCTATACAGTTGTTTATGTTTATTGATTTTAATTGCATGTGGCAAAAGCAATAAGGTTGATTTAATAGTTAAAGGGGCTAAAATTTACACCATGGATTCTTTGATGTCAACTGCATCAGTAATGGTTATTAATCAGGGTAAAATTGTTGAGGTTGGCACCGATGAGTTACTCAAAAAGTACCAATCTGATTCAGTTTTAGATGCTGACGGCAAGTTTATTTATCCCGGCTTAATTGATGCCCACGCCCACTTTTATGGTTTAGGCGCTCATATGCAAACGGTTGATTTAACCAATTCCAAAAGTTGGGATGAGGTGATAGCGAGATGTGAAGATTTTGTTTCAAAAAATAAGCCTCAATTTTTAACAGGTCGAGGTTGGGATCAAAATGATTGGACGGTGAAAAATTTCCCGACCAATGATAAACTCAATCAGTTGTTCCCTAATATTCCGGTTTTGTTAAAACGGGTTGATGGCCATGCAGCAATTGCTAATAATAAGGCGCTTGAACTGGCCCAAATAAACATCAATACAAAAATTGCTGGAGGTGAATTGATTAAAAATGGCAACAAACTAACTGGAGTTTTAGTGGATAATGCGGTTGATTTAGTGCAAGAAAAATTGCCCACGCCCAATGGGGCCAGTATCGCAAGATCATTATTAATGGCGCAAGAGATTTGCATTGATTTGGGTTTAACGAGCGTGTGCGATGCTGGTCTTGATACCGAAGTGATAGAAGTGATTGATTCGTTGCAAAAAAGAAAACAACTATTTATACGTGTGTATGCCATGATAAGCGCTAACGATAAACAAGTTGATGAATGGTTAAATCGTGCACCCATAAAAACAGATGTATTAAATGTATCGTCATTTAAAATGTATGCCGATGGGGCATTAGGTTCTAGAGGTGCGTGTTTGCTTAAACCTTACCAAGACCAACACGAACACCATGGTTTACTTCTCACGCCATTAGCAAAAATGGAGGATTATGTGAAGCGCATCAGTAACTCACCTTATCAGTTAAATACACACTGCATTGGCGATTCGGCCAATAGATATGTAATGCATTTGTATGGAAAATACTTAGGCGAAAACAACAATCGTAGGTGGCGAATTGAACATGCACAAGTTGTAAATCAAAACGATTTTCATTTGTTTGGTAAGTACAACATTGTGCCTTCTGTGCAGCCCACACACGCTACCAGTGACATGTATTGGGCTGAAGATAGAATTGGCAAAGAAAGAATAAAAGGTGCTTATGCCTTAAAAACATTGCTTAACCAAAATGGTTGGTTGCCTTTAGGTACTGATTTTCCGGTAGAACCGCCACAACCTTTTTACACTTATTATGCTGCTGTTCAAAGAAAGGATGCCAATCAATTTCCTGAAGGCGGATTCCAAATGCAAGATGCTTTAACCAAGGAGCAAACGCTAAAAGGAATGACCATATGGGCAGCTAAAGCTGCTTTT
Source organism: Bacteroidia bacterium (assembly GCA_044373765.1). Lineage (GTDB taxonomy): Bacteria > Bacteroidota > Bacteroidia > UKL13-3 > UKL13-3 > UBA6183. Next base: position 2,518 of record JBILPP010000125.1, on the reverse strand, counting down.
GAAGAACACATAAAAGGTTCGTTACAAAAAGGTAAACTAGCCGATTTTATTGTTATGGATTTGGATTTATTACATGCTAACATGCTTACCATTCGCGATGCTAAACCACATGCAGTTTATGTTGGTGGTAACAAGAAAAAATAATTCTTGAATACCTGCTGGTTAATTAGCTCAATATTTAACCTTAAAATGCTTTTATCCCTATATTTTATCCTCATTTTGCTATAAAAAGCCGATTATTTTTATATTGCAGACTTTAAGCAAAATAATATCGATGAAATTACTGAAAGACCTACACCATGAATATGTTTTTTTAAGACGTATTAAAGTGATCTCTGATGAGATAGCCAAACAAATGCCCGACAATGTAAAAATTTTGGATATTGGTTGTGGTGACGGAACCATCAGCAAACTAATCAGTGAAAAGAAACCTGGTATTAGCTACGAAGGTATTGATATCATGGCCCGCCCATCTTGTGCTATTCCATTTAAAGAATTCGATGGGGTGCATATTCCTTATCCTGATAATAGTTTTGATGCTGCCCAATATACAGATGTGATGCACCATGTGCCGGATGATAATTTCAAAAATTTATTGAAAGAAACCATGCGTGTAAGCAAAAAGTACTTGGTTATAAAAGACCATTTATGGGCTAATGCATTCGATTTTCAAACCTTAAAATTTATGGATTGGGTGGGTAATGCTCCCCATGGTGTTAAAGTTATTTACAACTTTAAAACTGAAAAATATTGGATGGATTTGTTTGATGAGTTGGGATTAGAAGTTGTAACCATCAACAAACGCATACCATTATATCCCGGAGTGTTTAACCTGGTATTTGGAAGACAATTGCATTTTATTGCCGTATTAAAAAAGAAAAACAGCTAAACCTTTAACATGGAAAAGCCAATAGAATTAACCATTGTAATGCCTTGCCTGAACGAAGCAGAAACACTAAAAGTTTGCATCGATAAGGCCATGAAATATTTAAACGATAATAATATTAGCGGAGAGGTTGTAATTGGTGACAATGGCAGCACTGATGGCTCGCAAGATATTGCACGCAGTTGTGGTGCACGTATTGTTGATATACCTCGTAAAGGTTACGGCAGTGCGCTTATGGGTGCCATACAAGCAGCCAAAGGTAAATATGTTATTATGGGTGATAGTGACGATAGTTACGATTTTAGTAACCTTAATGCATATTTAGAAAAACTCCGTGAGGGTTTTGATTTGGTAATGGGAAACAGATTTAAAGGTGGAATTGCAAAAGGTGCTATGCCATTTTTACATTATTACCTTGGTAATCCTGTGCTATCATTTATTGGTAAATTATTTTTTGGAGGTGGCGTTAACGATTTTCATTGTGGATTGCGTGGCTTCCGCCAAGATATTGTTACTGTGCTAAACTTACAAACTACAGGAATGGAGTTTGCAAGCGAAATGGTTGTTAAGGCTCAAATTAACAAGTTAAAAATAATTGAAGTTCCAACCACACTTTCTGTTGATGGAAGAACACGTCCTCCTCATTTACGCACTTGGCGTGATGGTTGGAGACACCTGCGTTTCTTGTTATTATACAGTCCTAAATGGTTGTTTTTAATTCCTGGTTTAACCTTAATGATTATTGGTTTAATATTATTTGCGCTAATTCAGCAAGGTCCAGTTCAATTAATGAATATTCACTTTGATACCAATACATTGCTTTATGCAGGAGCATTCGTTGTAATCGGTTTTCAAGCCGTTAACTTTGCAGTATTTACTCGTATTTATGCTATACAGCAAGGGTTTTTGCCAAAAAATTCAACCCTTGACAAACTCTATAATTTTTTAACCTTAGAAGCAGGTTTAATTGTTGGTGTTTTAATTACACTTGCCGGTTTAGGCGGGTCTATCTATTCTTTATACTTGTGGGATCTACAAGATTTTGGGCAGCTTAATTACTCAAGTATTTTACGCGTAGTTATTCCATCAGTATTTGCCATTATGATGGGTTTACAAACCATATTTTCAAGTTTTTTCTTGAGCTTCTTAGGCTTGAATCAGAAAAAAAGCTAACCTATTTTTTTGAAATTAGTTACTTATGCAAACACCTAAATCAGATAGCCGTTTAAGTATCATCTTGCCAATAAAAGGCAACGCTAAACATGCTTCTTATGAACAAATTTTTAATTCATTTAGTAAGGGTAAAGCGGATGTTGATTGTATACTCATCACATCGTCAAACCAAAAATTGGCTGATGAGTTAAAGCAAAATGTGGCATATCAAGATTTAGTACAAAAGCAAAGACTACATGTTGCAAAAAATTACACCGAAGCATTTTTACTTGCTGGAGGAGTAACAAGCTTGATTGTAGAAAATGTCGATACAGTTAATATGTCTGCGTTGATTGGTGCTGCACAAGCCAAACGAAAAAAAATGCTTAACAATGCATTTTATTTCGGTTCTTATTTCTTAAAAGAAAGTGCCAATAAAAACGGAATACTACAAAAAATAAGCAACGCCCTTTATAATAA
>JBILPP010000124.1:0-5529 GCA_044373765.1 Bacteroidia bacterium | reverse complement strand
ACCTTCTGGTGTTTCATCGCAAAATAAAATATATTTACCACTGCTATCAAGCCAACTGCTATGGTTGTATGCATTTGCCGGATAGGGCGGTGTAATAGCGCTTAATAATACCGTGTTAGTTGCGTCCCTAACATCAAAAATAAACAAGCCTGCATTTTCGCTGCTGCAATAAGCAGTATCATTAAGCACATAGCTTTCGTGAACGCGTGTTCCTTCATATGGTGCGGGATATTTTAATGATCCAATTTTTATTGGCACAACTGGGTTTTCCAACGAGACAATATCCATTGGGAAAACTTCAATTTGACCAGTCAGGGGATTTTTACGCTTGTTTAAATTCATGTACATCCGCTGCGATTTTTCTTCAATAAAAATGGTATGTGATAAAGCACTAATACTATCGTTCTCATATACTTTTACAACCGAGTCGGGTAAGTATTTCATGTCGAAAATTTGCAAATTACCTGGAGTCGTGCATTGGTCGCTGGTAGCATATAAATAATGGGAGTAGGGATAATAGTCGCGGTTAACACAACCCCTGTTTGTACCAAAAAACTTAGCGCATAATTTTATTTGGTAAGGATCTGTAATGTCAAAAAAGTAAATACTATCTGTGGTTCCTGCAATCATATACTCACGGTTTTTAACCGTGTCTTTCCATCCCATCACATCATTCCAAATTTGTGTATCGCCTAATTTGGTTAGGTTAGTATCGTTGTAATGACTTAATAGCTCCATGTGCAAGCTTTCTTGCGCCAATACTTTTTGTTGTTTACAAAGCAACACAAGTAATACAATCAACAGTAGTTTAACTATTTTCATGTTGTGCGTTTTCTAACTCGGTTTTTATGTATTGGTTTACTTGCTGTAACAAGTGATCTTCTTCTTCAAATAAAATTTCTACACCAATAGGAATATACCAAATAGGTAAATGGTTGATGTGTGGTAATATCTTTGAGCTTTTTAATTTTACGGCATCTTTCTCTGTTGTAATAATAATACTGTTAGGATGAGTAGAGGCAGTAGCGGCAAGTTGTTGAATGCGGTCGTCTGTGTATGTTTGGTGATCGCTAAACACCAATGGAATAACTTGTTGTTGGATACTTTTTACTTGGTTAATAAATAAGTTTGCTTTGGCAATTCCGGCAAGAGCTACAGTCGGTTGATGAGCCTTTGGCAAACCTTGTTGTTTTGCACTATCGGTAATGGCAACTATGTTTTTATACTGTATGGTGCTAAAATATGCGGTTTGATTATCATGTAATTTGAGCTGCTGCTTGATGTTGTTTTTTTCTTCTAGACTTAAATTTCTAGGGCATTTTGTTACAATAATAACATCAGCCCGATTAGCTCCTGTCTTATTTTCTCGCAGTAATCCAGCGGGCATTAAATAATCGTTATAATATGGTCGGTTATAATCACATAGTACTATATTAAATCCTGCCTGTATGCTTAAATGTTGAAATCCATCATCCATCAATACCACCTCTGTATTGGGTTCGTCACCCAATAAAGCGGGGATGCCAAGTACACGGTTTTCGCTCACTGCAACAGGCACTTGTAAAAACTTTTGTTTAATCTGGTAAGGTTCGTCACCAATTTCTTCGGGTGTGCTAATTGGCGTTGATAATACATATCCAATTGTTTTGCGTTTATAACCTCTACTTAATACTGCCACATGGTAATTACCACTTAGGTTTTTAATTAACCACTCTATATGTGGTGTTTTTCCTGTTCCGCCTGCAGTTAAATTTCCTACGCAAATAATAGGGAAATCGAATTTACTGCGGGTATATAATCCCGACTTGTATAACCATTTGCGAAATGAAATGATTAAGCCATAAAGCCAGGAGAAGGGTATAAGCAGGTAGAATAAAAACTTTGGCATATGTTGTCAAATATAACCTTATAAATTAATATGTTTTGTTGGTGTTTTTTGTTTTTGCGCTCACAGAAAACGCAGAATTGTACAAAAGTTTGCTTCGCAAAACCGTCAGACGTATTTAGCTTCAGTAGGGTTGATTGGGAAGGCTTTAATTATTTTACCGCAGAGTTTCGCAGAGGGTTACGCAGCGTTTTTAGAGAGCAAAGTAGACTGCTTCTGAGGTACAAGAGTTTGCTTCGCAAGTTTCTAGCCTATTCTAGTGCGCCTTGGGCTTGTTTTGCGTGAGCGTGTGTATCGTGAATAGGAGGTAGTTAGAATATTTATCTTAACAATCCCTTCTCGGTACCCCGAGTACTCGGGGCCCCAGCACTTATCCTTTGCTGCAATCTCTCGAAGTAGCTGTTTAGTTCAAACTTTTATTACTTCGATTAAGTTAATCGATATCCAATGCCGCAGACTTTGCTCTGCGTGCTCTTTTTTTAAGCGACAATGCTCAAATCTACGCAAGACCATTTGCAAAACTTGAAAATTCCGCTACTCCGGAACCTGAGTTAAATTTTTCTGAATAGGCTGTTAACCGCTGACAGGGTTGTTTTGATGTTTGTTGGTTAGTTTTATGGCTGAGTATTACGCTGATTTTTGGGTTAAACCCCCAAAATCAACACAAAAAAATCCCGCAACATTTACTGTTACGGGATTTTTAAATATGGTGATGTAAAATTATCTCTTTACAATACGTTGTGTTGTAACCTCTGTACCGTTAGTTATGCGTATGAAATAAATACCCAAAGGCAATGCATCTGTATCTAATGTTAACGTGTTTTCACCTTTGTTTACAATCAAGTTTGTGTTTTGGTGTGTCTTGCCTAACATGTCAATTATTTGCACATTTGCACTTCCATCATTAAAACTGTTGTACTTAATGTGAAGACTTGTATTAAAAGGGTTTGGTGTAGTAATTACATCAGTGGTTTTAGCCGCCTCTATATTTACACAAGATATTTTAGAATAGGTATTAGCACCATCAAAATCAAATTGTTTTAAACGATAGCAAACGCTACCCGAATTGCCTGGCATATCAGTATAACTATATGATTTGATAATGTTGCTGTTGCCAGCACCTTTAATAAATGCCACTGCCTGGTATTTGGCACCATTAACACTGCGCTGTAATTCAAAACCTTTGTTATTGCTTTCTGTTGCAGTCGACCATTTTAAGTTAACAACGTTATCTAATTTAGAAGATGTAAATGATTTGAATTGAACGGGTAAAGCGGTACTTGACCAAGAACTTGCAAACTTAATACCATCAACTTTAAGAGTAGGAGCATTAGAAGCGGTACCTTGTCTCAAAAGAAGTCTACCTAGTGAAGTTGCGTCAGCATTTCCAGCTCCAATTGCTCCTAGATTTTGAACTGTAGCATTTGCTGGTTCCGTAGCAGGAATACCTGCTGATAACATGAATACTTTTACTGAGTCATCATTTGTACCAGCGTTGAATTGGTATTTAATAACGGCTAAATATGTGTAGTTGAAAAAGAACGAGTCGTTACTGTATGTAGCAGCTTCTAATGCTCCAACAGAACTTTTGCTTATTCCAACCCTAAAAAATCCTGTTGGGCTTAATTTAATGAAAAAACGAGCGAAGAATGCACTAGTACTCGTGTTAGGTAGCATACTAAAAACGTAATCACCAGCGGCCTGTGCTGCTGAAACATTTAACATAAAAGTTGCATATGCATTTCCTGAAGTAAGACTAGTAGAGGCATCTTTATAAATATCTTGACCAGTAGTTGTTAGAGAAGTGGCATTGCCAATGCCTGATCCAGAATATCCAGGATAAGTTAAACCTGGTGAAACAGCTGTTAAATAGTTAGTAGTACCTCCACTTGAAATTAACCAACCTTTTGAAGGACTTACAGAAGCCAAGGTATCTCCTGCAGTATAGCTGAAATCTTCGTTTAAAATTGTTTGAGCATTGATATTAATTACCAAAACACACAAAATAGCCGAAAGTAATAGTTTTTTCATATCGTAAAATATTGTGGCACAAAAGTAATAATTATACCTAAAGTACCAAGTGAACAAATAGTTAAATTAAATTTTACTGCTTAGTTACGCCAATTTAGTTGGCCGAGCCCTTTTTTAGTGTAAAACCAAATGTGGTGCCTTGCCCAATAGTACTGCGTACATTAACGGTTTGTTGGTGGGCTTCAATGATATGTTTAACAATGGCTAAGCCTAGGCCTGTGCCTCCAGCACCACTTTCTCTTGTCCTGCTTCTATCAACGCGATAAAAACGCTCGAAAATGCGAGGTAAATGATCTTGCGATATTCCTTCTCCGTTATCTCCAATCTCAATTAAAATATTTTCGTCCATATCGTAAAAGGCAGCGGTGGTGGTGCCCAACTCTTTACCATATTTAATAGAGTTGTTCACTAAATTTAGTACCACCTGCCTAATCCTGTATCTATCTCCAAATACCCAAAATGGTTTATTACAACCTTCCTTTATAATCAAACTAATGCCACGTTCTTTCGCCCTCACTTCTAATTGTTCATATACATCTTTCACCAAAGCATTCATATCAAAACGTTCCATTTCCATTAACAATTCGCCACTTTCCAATTGCGATATGGCTAATAGATCGGCTACTAAATCGCTTAACCTATCTGCGCTTTTGGCTGCTTTTCTTAAGAATCTAACGTTTACATCTGGGTCATCAATGGCACCGTCAATTAGCGTGTGGATATAACCTTGTATATTAAAAATTGGGGTTTTTAATTCATGACTCACATTGCCTAAAAACTCTTTACGGAAATCAGCCAATCGTTTTAGTTCTTCCATCTGTTGCTTTTGGTCGCGCGCCCAACTGATTACTTCCTTATTCATTTTAGAAATAGGATCGTTTAACAAGCTATATTTACTTAGCTGGGCATCGTATTTCTGTGTTTTTAAGCTATGTATGGTTTTGTAAATGAGTTTTATTTTGCGGTAAATGAAATACTCTATACTGTAAAAAAACAACAAGAAGCTTGCTGTAAATGTGAGCATGAGTATGATAAGGGCTTGTTTGGTATCATTGTTCATCAAATAATTTGATGATGCCAACAATAAAGAAAGCACTGCTGCAACAAAAACTGTTATGTAAAGTGGTTTAGGGTTTCTAATCATAATTCAAATTTATATCCAACACCTTTAACCGTGCCAATATAATCATCACCAATTTTTTCACGAAGTTTACGAATATGCACATCAATGGTTCTATCAACTACCAACACTTCATCTCCCCAAACTTTTTCTAATATATGCTCTCGTGTAAAAACTTTACCTGGTTTACTTGCCAATAAATATAGTAATTCAAATTCCTTACGCGCCAGTTGAATTCTAGCATCTCCCTTATAAACCAAAAAGGTTTCTCTGTCAATAATGATATCTCCTGCTGTTATTTTTTGTTCAACAACTTCTTTACTTTTTCGTCTTAAAATAGCGCTAATGCGGCTTAATAATACCCTAGGCTTAATAGGTTTAGATATGTAATCGTCAGCACCAGCATTAAAACCTGCAATTTCGCTGTATTCCTCTGCACGTGCCGTTAAAAACACCACGAAGGTTTTGTCAAAATCACTGTCAGATTTAATTT
>JBILPP010000123.1:0-5574 GCA_044373765.1 Bacteroidia bacterium | reverse complement strand
CAAAGCAGAATACCACGAGGGTATAAAAGTTAAATCGAATAAAGAGTTGCAGAAACTTAAATAACAGTGGTGTGCATCCTTAACCAACTTAAACGTATCTTAGTAACATGAAAAATTTACTTTTTGTTGTTGTGTATTTGATCACCTATAATGCTTTTGCGCAACACGCCAACGTGCAGCAAATTGTACAACAAGTTAGCCAAGACTCTTTAGTAACCTATGTTAAACAACTTACCGGTTTGCTTCCCATTGGTGCAGATACCATAAAAACCAGATACAAAGGAACAGCTGGTAACAGCATGACCGAGCAATACATCATGCAAAAACTAAGCAGTTGGGGTGTTGCTTTTGATGAAATTGTATTTAGCAGCACGGGTAAAAATATTATAGCAAAAATACCAGGAAGAAGAACAGATAGGGTGGTGATGATGGGAGCTCATTTTGATGCTGTTGGTACTTCTAATCCTGATATTACAGTTTACTATCCTGGGGCCGATGATAATGCAAGCGGAACAGCAGCATTGCTTGAAGCGGTTAGGGTTTGTGCAAAATATCAATTCCCAATTACATTACATTTTGCTTTTTGGGACGAGGAAGAACAGAACCTGGTAGGAAGTAGATATACCGCTCCCGATTACATGAATAAATTGGTGGGTTACATTAACCATGATATGATTGGATGGACTTTAAATAATGACAGTTTAGTTGAAATACATACCGCTTCTTCAGGCCATTCAATTGAATTGGCTCAACGTGTAGTTAAGATCATTTCATTGTACAACATCCCTTTAATAGCCAAATTAATGAATCCGGGTAATCCAAACACGGATCATGGTGCATTTTGGCAAAACAACCTAACCGCTGTTGGCATCAACGAAATTTATGATGGTCCATTAATGAATCCACATTGGCATCGCCCAAGCGACTCGCTCGCTACCATGAATATTCCATATTTTGTATCGGTTAGCAAATTGGGATTAACTACATTATTACACGTGGCCATGGATAGTTTAAACATGGTTGGTTTAAGCCATCAATCCCTTAACGAAAATTTTGCTGTTTATCCAAACCCAGTGGAAGATGTGTTATACATCAACAATGATGATGATGTGACTATCATTAATGTTAAAATTTATAACATGTATGGCAACTTGGTGGCCTCATTACATGCTGATGGAAACAGTTCAATATCGGTAAAAGAACTTGCCACTGGCATTTATATTGTGGAGGTTTCAAGCCAAGAAAATGGAGTAAGCCGCAAACGGTTTATGAAAAAGTAAACTCAATTGTTTTTAGAAAAAGCATATTGAACAATATTGGCACCCATTTGTAACGCTTTTTGTCTAACCGCTTCAGGGTCGTTATGCACATCTGCATCTTCCCAGCCGTTACCCAAATCACATTCGTAACTGTAAAAGCATACCAAGCGACCCTTAAAAATCAACCCAAAACCTTGAGCCGGTTTGCCATCATGCTCGTGCACTTTAGGTAAGCCGTTATTGAAATTAAATTTCTGATGATAAATGGGATGGCTAAATGGCAACTCAATAAAGTCTAATTCAGGGAAAACCTTTTTCATTTCGCGTCTAAAAAATTTATCCATGCCAAAGTTGTCATCAGCATGTAAAAAACCTCCTGCAAGTAAGTAGTTACGTAAGTTGTCGGCTTCAGCATTACCTAACACAATATTTCCATGCCCTGTTAAATGTACAATAGGATAATTTAATAAATCAGGGCTACCTGCCTCTACCACATCTTCCTCGGTGATAAAGTTGGTTCCTATATTTTGGTTACAAAACCGAATTAAATTTGGCAATGAAGTTTTATTGGCATACCAATCTCCTCCACCATTGTATTTTAATTTAGCCATTTTTATGGTGGGCGGAGCAAATGCAAAAGTGAGTGCAACGAAAAAGAATAGGGTTAGTTTTTTTAACATGGTTCAAATATAATTACTTTGTTAGGATTGCCTTGACGGTGAAACAAGCAAACAATGCAGCGGTTTCGGTGCGTAGTATAGTTTTGCCTAGAGATACCGGAATAAAATGATGTTGTTGTGCAAGCGTTACTTCAGCTTCTGTAAAATCACCTTCTGGTCCTATTAAAATGGTAATGTGGTTACTTGCTATTTGGTTTATTTTTTGGTTGATGAGTGCGGTGCCATCAACCTCACACCAAGCCATAAATTTATCGCCAGGTAAATCATGCTTAATTACATCCGTAATTTTTTGTATTGCATTTATCTTAGGTAAATACCATTGTTTACTTTGTTTCATTGCACTAACTGCAATTTTTTCGCAACGTTCTAAATTCACTTTTGCACGTTCACTATTTGCGGTTTCAACAAAAGTAATTTCATCAATGCCGGCTTCAGTGGCTTTTTCAATAAACCATTCCATGCGGTCAAAATTTTTGGTAGGCGCAACTACCAAGTGAAGGTAATAATTTCGACCACTCGATTCAGACTGTGTATACAGGGTGCTTTGCTTTATTTGTAATACACATTTTTTAGGGTGATCATCAACAATAACTGCTTTCGCATGTGTGCCTTTGCCATCGGCTAAATCCACTTCATCACCGTTTTTTAAACGCAAAACACGCACACAGTGTTTCGATTCGTCTTCGCTAAGTGAAATTTGGTTTTGATTTAAATTGGGTTGATAAAAAACATGCATGTGCGAATATAATTGACTTCCGTTTTTTTCAGCTATTTTTGAAAAGCATTTTTAGCATCAAACATTATGATACACATTATTGGAGTAATACCTGCACGTTATGCATCAACTCGATTTCCGGGTAAACCACTTATAGATATTGGTGGTAAAAGCATGATACAAAGGGTGTATGAGCAGTGCGTAAAAACTTCGATATTAAGTGATGTGGTTGTAGCGACAGACGATCAGCGTATTGCTGAACACGTTGTTGCATTTGGCGGAAAAGTAATGATGACGGCTGATACACACCAAAGTGGTACAGATCGCTGTGCCGAAGTGGTGTTAAAATACGATGGCAAATGCGATGCCGTAATTAATATACAAGGTGATGAACCCTTTATAGACCCAAAACAAATTGAGTTATTGGCTTCTGCTTTTGATGATGAATCAACCCAAATAGCTACCCTCATAAAGAAAATTAGCAGCGAAGAAGAAGTACGTAACCCCAACGTGGTTAAAGTGATTGCCAATAAATTAAACCAAGCCATTTATTTTTCACGCTCACCTATTCCTTATCGCAGAAATCCAGGTGTTGAAATTACCTACTTTAAACATGTAGGAATTTATGGTTACAGGAAACAAATTTTAGCCGAAATAACCCAATTGAGTGTTAGTAATCTTGAGCAAGCGGAGAGTTTAGAACAATTGCGTTGGGTTGAAAATGGGTACAAAATAATATTGAAAGAAACCGATATGGAAACAATTGCCATAGATTCACCTGATGATTTGGCTCAAGTTTTAGATAAATTTATTTAGCAAGTACACTTTTTTTATTTCTGTATAGTGCTATCCAAACAGCGCTTAGCTACTTACCCACGTTTGTGTTGAAAAATACTTTGAACGGTAATGACCTAAATACTTTTTAGCAACTAATTATTTGTTACTTTTGTATCCCATATAGTTAAAAATGCTATATGGTTTGCAAGTTAAGTGCTTCACGCCCACTAACTGAAAGCCAGCTTTTGCTTTTAACTCGCAGTAAAAACATGACGCACAATCCAAAATATATTTTCGTTACAGGTGGTGTAACTTCTTCTTTAGGGAAAGGAATTATTGCCGCATCTCTGGCCAAATTGCTTCAAGCACGTGGCTACACGGTTACCATTCAAAAGTTTGATCCATACATCAACGTGGATCCCGGAACACTAAATCCATACGAGCACGGAGAGTGTTTTGTTACTGATGATGGTGCAGAGACTGATTTAGATTTAGGTCATTACGAGCGTTTTTTAAATGTACCAACCTCGCAAGAAAACAATGTTACCACTGGACGCATTTACCAATACGTAATTGAAAAAGAGCGTGAAGGTGCATACTTGGGTAAAACCGTTCAAGTAATTCCGCATATTACCGATGAGATTAAGCGTAGAATGAAGCTTATTGGTGATACGGGTAAATACGAAATTATTATAACCGAATTAGGTGGAACCGTTGGTGATATTGAATCGTTGCCATACATAGAGGCTGTACGTCAGTTAAAATGGGAATTAAAGCCAGAAGATTGTATGGTGGTGCATCTTACGTTGCTGCCTTATTTAAGTGCAGCACACGAATTAAAAACCAAACCTACACAACACTCGGTAAAATTATTGTTGGAGTCGGGAATTCAACCTGATGTTTTGGTTTGTCGCTCCGAGCACCCCATCAATAAAGATATTAAAAAGAAAATTGCATTGTTCTGCAACGTAACACCAAACTCCGTTATAGAAGCTTTGGATATGCAAACCATATACGATGTGCCAATGGCCATGCTTAAAGAAAGGTTAGACAAAACGGTTTTAACTAAACTAAAACTTTCTGCTAAGAATGAACCCGACATGGATAGTTGGTTAAACTTTTTAACCCGCCATAAAAATCCTAAACACGAAGTTAAAATTGGATTAGTTGGAAAGTATGTTGAGTTGCCTGATGCCTATAAAAGTATTGCAGAAGCTTTTATACATGCAGGTGCAAGTAAAGAGTGTAAAGTGAAATTAGAATACATACACAGCGAATTAATTACTGATGAAAATGCTAAACACAAATTAGGACATTTGGATGGCGTGTTGGTTGCCCCTGGATTTGGTGATAGAGGTATTGACGGGAAGATTGCTGCCGTTAAGTATGTACGTGAAAATAAAGTTCCATTTTTCGGAATTTGTTTAGGTATGCAAACCTGTGTGATAGAATTTGCCCGTCATGTATTGGGTTATAAAGATGCACACAGTACCGAGATGAATGCCAAAACCAAACATCCTGTTATTGATATGATGCCTGAGCAAAAGAAAATTACTGCTAAAGGCGGAACCATGCGTTTGGGTACTTATGTATGCGAGATAAGTAAAGACAGTAAGGCTTATAAAGCCTATGAGAAAACAAAAATAACCGAGCGTCATCGCCACCGTTATGAGTTTAATAACAAGTTTGCCAAAGAGTTTGAAAAAGCAGGAATGAGTATAACAGGTATTAACCCAGATACCAAGTTGGCCGAGATTGTAGAAATTAAAGATCATCCGTATTTTGTAGGGGTACAGTTTCACCCAGAATACAAGAGTACGGTACTCACGCCACATCCATTGTTTGTTAGGTTTGTAAAAGCCGCAATGGATTACAGCAATTCATAAAATTAAGAAGGTCGAGCAGCTATGTTCGGCCTTTTTTGTATGCACACTATTTAATCATAAAATTAATTGAACAAAACGTATAATCTATACATTCGCCATTAGCTGCTGTTCTTAATTACATATTCTGTTTAACTAATGTATCCTTTCCCCGCTCGGGGTCATGTTTTTAATAATCTCTGATTCGCCATCTAAAATTTCTTGCCAGCGTTTTTTTACGTATGCTTCGCCTTTGTATTCTTTGGCCAAATCAATAAAGG
>JBILPP010000122.1:0-5583 GCA_044373765.1 Bacteroidia bacterium | reverse complement strand
CAATTGTTGGAAATAACATCACCTCGAGCTTTAGTATTAATAAAGGTAATTCACCACAACCTTACCCATCATCATTAATGGGCAGTATTGCATTAATACGACAAACATACTATGATGCGAAATGGTATGTAGCTCAACAAAAAGAAAAAAATTTATCCCTAGAGGCGTTTGTAAACCTAAGTAATTTGCCTGTAATTTTTGATGCTGGTAATAAACAAAATGTGTTACGTGCAGCGGCTATCGCAAAGGAGTTTAATGCCAAGTATATTATAAAAACAAATGGTGATGAATACCAACGTGTACAAGAAATTAAACAAACAAATTTACCTTTAATTGTTCCCGTTAATTTCCCAAAGCCATACAAAATAAATACTGCTTTTGATGCTGAACTTATTTCTACAAGTGATTTAAAGCATTGGGAATTGGCACCTGCTAACCTATACTTTTTATGGAAGAACAATATTAAGTTTTGTATTACCACACACGGAAGCAAAGAGGGTGACTTTTTAAATAACATTAGAAAAGCTGTTAAATACGGTTTGCCAAAACAAGAAGCAATAAAGGCACTTACAGAAAACCCTGCCTCATTTATTAATGCAAGTAATTTGGGTGATTTAAAAGACGGTAAAATAGCTAATTTTATTATTTGTGATGGCGATTTGTTTGATGATGAAACTTCTATTATGGAAATTGTAATTCAAGGCAAATCACACAAAATAAATAATACCCCAGATGTTACACTTGCCAATGAATACAAAATTAATAGCAACATAACATTGTATTTAAAAAAGAACATTGCTACAATCAATAACGACACTTTCAAACTTAAGGCCTCTTATCATGCAGGAATAGCGAACTTTATATTAGATGGTAAAACATTAATAAACTATACAGCTAATGCTACTATAATTGATAGCGCACAATATCCATACAACATAAAAGAGCTGTCTGGATTTGCTCGTTTATCAAACCAAACAATTGAAAATTGGCTTGCAATTGCTGCATCAAACCAAAATAAAAAACAAGAATTAAAGGATAGTGTTACAATTTTAAGCGATAGTTTAATTTGGTATCCGTTTAATGATTTTGGAAACAACATTTTACCACAAGCTAAAAAGGTGCATTTTAAAAATGCCACCATATGGACTAATGAACAGCAAGGTATATTAACACAAACCGATGTAATTATTACAAATGGTAAGATTACTGCAATTGGAAAACAATTACCATGTAGCGATTGCGAAATAATTGATGCTACAGGTAAACACCTTACTAATGGTATAATTGATGAGCACTCACATATTGCAATAACACATGGTGTTAACGAGGGTACGCAGGCAGTAACAAGCGAGGTTAGAATTGGTGATGCAGTTAATGCCGATGATATTAATATTTACCGCCAATTAGCTGGGGGGGTTATTGCAGCGCAATTGCTTCATGGAAGCGCTAATCCAATTGGAGGACAAAGTGCCTTAATAAAATTACGTTGGGGTGCATCACCCGAAAAAATGAAAATTGAAAATGCGCCCAAGTATATAAAGTTTGCTTTAGGCGAAAATGTAAAACAAGCAAACTGGGGAGATGGCGCTACCACAAGGTATCCGCAAACCCGCATGGGGGTTGAGCAAGTATTTATTGACGCATTTACCCGTGCACGAGAATATGAACGCAAACTAAAAACAGATAAAACTTTACGTAAAGATTTAGAACTTGATGCATTAGTAGAAATCTTAAACAGCAACCGCTTTATTACATGCCACAGTTATGTACAAAGTGAAATAAATATGTTAATGCATGTGGCAGACACTTTTGGTTTTAAAGTAAACACATTCACACATATTTTAGAAGGTTATAAAGTAGCCGATAAAATGAAAAAACACGGAGTAAATGCAAGTACATTTGCCGACTGGTGGGCTTATAAGTATGAGGTTATTGATGCCATACCACAGAATGCCGCCATATTGAATAGAATGGGTGTAACTGTAGCCATAAATAGTGATGATGCAGAAATGGGTAGGCGATTAAACCATGAAGCAGCTAAAATTGTGAAATATGGTAAAATATCCGAAGAAGAAGCTTGGAAAATGGTTACACTTAACCCCGCCAAGATGCTACGTATTGATAGCAGAACAGGAAGTATTAAACAAGGTAAGGATGCAGATATTGTATTATGGAATAATAATCCGTTAAGTATATATGCAAAACCTGAAATGACTTTTGTAGATGGCATTTGTTATTACAGCACCCAAACAGACGATCTGCTAAGAAAGCAAGTAGCAGCAACTAGAGCAAGATTAATAAGCAACATTTTACAAGCGCAAAAAAATGGAGCTGATACACAAACTCACATCTCAGAACAAGAACCTAATTACCATTGCAATGATTAAAAGAACCTATTTTATACTCATCATATTTTTTGTACTAGCCTTTGCTTCTGAAGCACAGCAAATACCAGTTATCATAAAGGGAGCAACGGTACATATTGGCAATGGGAAAAACATTAATAATGCCTACGTGGCTTTTGATAGTGGCAAAATTGTATTTGTTGATAGCATCATGCGTAATAGTTACAAAAATGCACGCATAATTGATGCAACTGGTAAACATGTTTACCCTGGATTGTTTTTATTAAATACTTTTCTGGGGCTAAATGAAATTGATGCAATTCGTTCAACCCGAGATTACAATGAAGTAGGAGAAATAAATCCTAACGTGCGCTCTTTAATAGCCTATAACACAGATTCGCGCGTAGTTCCAACAGCAAAGTTTAATGGCATAACGTACATGCAAGTTGTTCCTCAAGGAGGATTAGTTTCTGGTACTTCATGTATTGTAAAAACTGAGGCCATGAATTGGGAAGATGCAGTAATCAACGAAGATGGAATTCATATTAACTGGCCAGAAATAAACCATTATGCAAAAGATCCTAAGGAGCAACAAAAATATTTAACAGAACAACAGGCAAAATTAATTACGTTTTTTGCTGAGGCTAAACAATACCAGTTTAAATTGGATAACGATGAAACTAATCTTAGGCTTCAAGCCATGGAAGATTTGTTTAAGCAGCGCAAAATACTTTATGTACATGCCAATTCGGCCAAAGGTATTTTAGAAGCGATGCAGTTTATAAAACAACATCAACCTATTAAAGCAACTTTAGTTACAGGTAGTGATGCGCATTTAGTGGCTGATGAAATTAAACAAAGTAATATTCCTGTAATTGTGAATTTGATACATAGCCTGCCCAATAGAAACCACCATGATGTTGATCAACCCTATAAAACGGCTGCACAATTGTTTAACAAAGGCATTTTAGTATCAATTGGTTTTAGCGGAAGTTGGGAAAGCCGAAATGTAATGTATACAGCGGGAACTTGTGCTGCTTATGGGATTAATCCCGAGCAAGCACTTCAGCTTATAACCGAGAATGCCGCGAAAATTACTGGTAACGATAAAAGTACAGGAACAATTGAAGTTGATAAAAATGCAACACTAATTATAACTGAAGGTGACGTTTTAAACATGAAAGAAAGCATTTTAACACATGCTTTTATAAATGGTGAAGAATGTAATTTAGAAAATACACAAACGGAACTATACAAAAAATACAGCAAACGTTACGGTATAGAAGCTAAGTAATAACTAATACGATAAGCGCATTATTCTGGTAATTTCTCTTCTGCTTGTAACTTGCACTACAGCTGTATCGCGTGCAACTGCACCTGATACATTTCTTGCCATTATGTAATAATTACCTTGCAACACGTAACCAAAATCAACTATGCCTGAGTTATTGGTATAGATATAATTTAATGACAAATTATTTACCAAATCGCTATAGTTTGCAAAGAGGTAAACTATTGCATTTGGTTCTAAATTATTATTTACATCACGTACCTCTGCCTTTAATCTTCCATTAAACTCTGATGAGTCAACTGTAACAATTTGTTGCTGTGGTGTTGTATCATCATTACTACTTTTTGAGCATGCTGATCCAATGATAACCAACATCAAACCAAACAATGTAACTAAGGCATTTTTAGTAGTCATATTTTTACTTTTATTTGGTGCAAAATACAAAAACAATACCAATGAAACCAAACGAACAAAATCCGTGGGAAATTATTGATAAACAAACTGCTTACGATAATTCTTGGATTAACGTTACCCATCACAATGTGCTGCATTCATCAGGAAAAACTGGTGTATATGGTACCGTACATTTTAAGAAGTTAGCTTTAGGTGTACTGGTACTTGATGAGGAATACAATACATGGATTGTTGGTCAATATAGATTTCCAATTAACCAATACACTTGGGAAATTCCAGAAGGCGGAGGATCATTAGATGTTGACCCTTTGATTTCAATTAAACGCGAACTACTAGAAGAAACGGGTATTGAAGCGGAGTTGTGGATGCACATACAAAGCTTGCAATTAAGCAACTCGGCAACCGATGAAATAGCACACTTGTACGTAGCTAAAAACTTAACCTACCGAAAAGCCTCACCCGATGAAGACGAGTTGTTAGTGCAACGTAAAATATCTTTTGATGAATTGTATAAATGGGTATGTAATGGCAAAGTTACTGATGCATTAACAGTTGCTGCGGTATTAAAAGTTAAGCTCATGATGGTGGAAGGAAAATTATAACTTCAATTTCATCATGTAATCATCACACAAGCGCTCACCTAACTGAAATTGTCGGGTTTC
Source organism: Bacteroidia bacterium (assembly GCA_044373765.1). GTDB lineage: Bacteria > Bacteroidota > Bacteroidia > UKL13-3 > UKL13-3 > UBA6183. The sequence goes on along the minus strand of JBILPP010000122.1, from coordinate 871 downwards.
GAAAACTTCAAATCCTGTCTTTCTATAAAAGTTAACCGCCCTTTCATTTTCCTGCCAAACACCTAAAAACAATGTTTCAAACCCATTCCCTTTACTGTGATTTATGGCACAATCCATCAAGCATTTTCCTACGCCACTTCCAAAATAAGCGCTTAACACGTAAATCTTTTCTAACTCAATAGTTAGGTTGATTAACCCCTTATAGGTGGCATGATGTACGAGTTTTACATAGCCAATAACAATACCTGCATCATAACACAAGTAATAAGCAATATTTGGGTTAATTAAATTATGTTCGATAACATCAATCGCATAAGCTTTTTTAATATACTGTAGAATATCGCTCTCCGTATTATAAGGTCTGAAGGTTTCGTAAAAGGTATCTCCCCCTATTTCTGATAATATTTCGGCATGTTGCACACTCGCCCTTTCTATACTAAAACCTGCAGAAATCTCCATGTCGATAGTTATTTTTTAACCACTTTAATCGTTTCGTTAACGCTTCGTAAAAAGTACATTCCTGGAGGTAAGTGCGATATATCGACTTCTCCATCTGCGAATATTTCAAACTGTTGTTTTCCAGTTAAATCAAATAAAATAGCCTTACCTATTAATCCGTTTATCATTAATTTTTCATTTGTAGGATTTGGATAAACCTGCAAGGCAACATTTAATGTTTTTGATAAAACAACATTAACCGATTTACTCATTGTTGTTAATCCATCCAAATCTATTTGTACCAAACGATAATATATCGTATTGTTCAATCCACTTATGTCATCGTTAAAATGATAGTTGGTATTGGTAGTTGAGTTACCTTGAGATTTTACCTCTGCACGCGTGGTCCATTTCAATTTATCGGTTGAGCGTT
>JBILPP010000121.1:0-5626 GCA_044373765.1 Bacteroidia bacterium | reverse complement strand
CACTAATAAAAGTGTACGCTTTATCACCTGCTCCATAGGGTGAGCAAAAAAACAATGGCCTATCAAGTGCTTGTTGGTGCTCTACACGCTGCATTTTGGGTGCTTCTGAAGCATAAAAATAATAAGCATCATTACTTTTAGGTAATCGCATTGCAGCAAAGTTACAGCCTATTTGTTTGGCTTCATTAAACCTTTGGTGGATTAAATCCTCGTTCATCTTTTTTTATTTCTATGACAGCCATCGTTAGTCGGCTTATACAGTTAAGTTTACCATTTTTATCGGTAATTCTTATTTCCCAAACTTGGGTTGTTCTTCCTAAGTGAATCGGCCTGGCAGTACCAAATACATAACCATTTCCCTCGTGTGCACTTCGAACATGATTTGCATTAATATCTAATCCAACGGCAACAAATTTATTTCGGTCTATGGCAAGGTTAGCGGCCAAGCTTCCTACTGTTTCTGCCAATACGCAATAAGCTCCTCCATTAACAATTCGTAATGGCTGAACTGTCCTATGATCTATTGGCATGCGAGCAGTTAAATAATCTTCGCCAAAATCTATAAACTCAATACCAATATATTCAGACATGGTATTTTCATTTCGTTTATTAATTTCATGAAGGGTTACACCTTCCATGTTTACAAAAGCCATTGAATTAATTTTGATGCAAGTTAAGTCATTAATAAGGTAACTGCTTTACGATTTTAATAAAAAGACAATTTTGATCGGATATTTTGGTAAAAATCATCCTTCACTATTTTAAAACCATTTAATGGTTCCGTTAAATAGTTCAACTTTTAGTGTTGTAATAGGTGTAGTTATTTTAATGATAACTTCACTTGTACAATTTTATCTCATGCAAAAATAACCAAATGTTTAAGTCGTTCTTTGGTTTATTTGCAATAAATAAATGTGTTGATATTAGGAATTACGGATGGTAATTTTTGTTTATGCAGATATGGTTAAAGTGTTTTCTACTTCAATTTCATTACCCTAGCTACCACTTGTGATCTAAGGTAAACACCATCTTTAAAAATGAGTTGAACGTTTTGACCCAACCAAACATTTTTCTTTTCCTTTGTTATAATTGGGAATTCAAGATAGGTAAGTGGTGTTTTCTCCGCTTGTTGTTTGGTGTAAAAAGCAATTACTTGTTCTTTATAATCCTCTCGCACCAACTCTATTGGTCTTAGCTTGGTAATTTCTTCCAATGTGTATCCAGTAAGGTTCAATCCCGCTTGGTTTGAGTAGGTGAAATAACCATCAGGGTTTGTTTGATAAAATAAATCATTTGCTGTTTCAATAAATGTTCTGAAATTTTCTTCTCGCTCAAGAATTAATTCTTCATTTAACTTTTTATGGTGAATATCAATAATAGATCCTATCATTTTAAGAGGCTTTCCATTACTGTCTCTAATTGTTTGTCCACTAGCTAGAAACCATTTATAACTGCCATCTTTTGTTCTCAATCTATACTCCATAATATATGGCTCGTTATTTTCTGCATGTCTTTTAATGGTGTTATCAAATCGTCCAACATCCTCTGGGTGTAAGCTCTCTAGAAATGCATCATAAGAAGCTTTGATTTCTTGGTCTTCATAGCCAAGTAACTCATAATATTTAGGGCTCCACCAAACAATACCTTCCTCAATATTAACCCATTCCCAAACTCCTGCAGCAGTTTTTTTAAATGCCAGCTCATATCTTATTTCACTGTCTAATAATTTTATTTCAGCTAGTTTTCGTGCTGTTATATCGGTTACAATTCCTTCAAAAAAAGTAATCTCGCCATCACTGTTTTTTTTAATAAAAGTTCGCTCCTCAACCCATACCCAATTATTATTTTTATGTTTAATTCTGTATTCTGAACTTAATTGATTTGTCTGGAAAGAAGTGGCGATAAAAATTTTATCTGATACACTGATTTGATCTTCTTGAGAAATTAAGTTGTTGTATGAAACACCCTCTTTGGTTAACTCAACTGAGGTATAGCCTAGAATTTGAGAGACATTGGTTGAAACGTAAAGAATACCTCTTTCTTTGTTTGGTAACCACTTAAACAGAACGGAAGGGCTATTGGCGATAATTGTTTCGGCTGTTTGTTGGTTTTCTTCTTGTATTTTCTTTTGAGTAATGTTTTGCGCAATACCTAAATATCCATTAATTCTACCGTCTTCATCCTTAATGTTATTGATAGTTAGTAATACTGTTAAGCGTTGCTTGCTTTTAGTAATGTATGTCCATTCTCTTATGTTTGTTAAGCCTATCCTATTTTTAAAAATGAAGGTATCAAAACTTGGTTTTAAAGTTGTATTATATTTAATGTTTAAATCTTCTGTTCTTTGATTAACTTCTTTAATATCGTGAAATAATAATGGTGTTGATTTGCCTAATAATTCCTCTGCTTTATATTCTAACATTTGTTCAGCACCTTTATTGAATTCAACAATAATCCCCACTTCATTTACAGCAATTATGGCATAGTTTGTACTATCAAGAAGTTGACGCTGGAAAACCCTTGTCTCTAGCAGTTTTGCATTTAGGCTTACTTTTTCCGCAATTTCGGCATGTAATGATTCAGCTGAATTAAGCATAGATTTTACTGAATTATAACCATATATACTGAATAAAGTTAATGCGATACCTCTCGAGAAAATAACGGCCATGGGTTGATCTTGTATTAAACCAGTTAGCATACCAGTAACTATACTTAAGCCAATGAGTAATGCTTGATATTTAATGTTTATTACCAAAAATAAAACTTGAAAAATAATCATCAAATGAAATAACCAATTGGGAGCATCCTGGCCTATACTTTGGGTAAATGCAAGTGATAGTATGATTATTGATAGAATAATTAATATCCCAGATTCTGGGTTTTCAGCTTTGATAAATTGGTTGGCTGAAAAGTAAAACAATGTGCTTACCAAACCACAAAATAGAATAGCCCAAAAGTAATTGGTAGCATAAACAATATTTATTATAGAAAATACTAATAAAAAAGACATTACTATAGTATTTTGCTTTAAGTATAAAGTAAGCTTTAAACTCTTGTTGTGTGGCATGCTTACGCTTTAATAATTTCCGTAAATTTAAGCATATTTAATTAAATAAAAATCTGCAACTTTGTGCTATTCATGGTTAAAAAACAACTTTTTATTGTTCGTCATGGCGAAACAGACTTTAATCGTCAAAATATAGTACAAGGTAGCGGTGTTGATAAGGAACTTAATGCATTAGGTCGCCTACAAGCACAACAATTTTACGAATATTACCATCAAATTCCTTTTCAACATGTTTTCACCTCGTCTTTAATACGCACGCATCAAAGTGTGGAGGCTTTCATTAATAATGGCATTAAGCATTCTGTAATCCCAGAATTAAATGAAATTAGTTGGGGTGATTTTGAAGGAAAACGCCAAACTCCCGAACAAAAAGCCATTTATTGGGAAACCGTGAACATGTGGAATAACGGTGATTTACAAGCTAAAATAACCAATGGAGAAAGTCCTATCGAGATGCAAGAGCGGCAAAAAATTGCATTAAATCAAATAATTAATACTGAAGAAGAGGTATTGCTTATTTGCATGCACGGTCGCGCTATGAAAAGTTTTTTGTGTTTGATGTTAGGGGAGTCGTTAACTAAAATGGAGCAATTTCAGCATACTAATTTATGTTTGTATCATTTGGAATATGATGGTACAACATTCAAATTATTAAAGTCTAATGATATAACTCATCTAAAGTAAATTTACAATAATACGAATGAAAAAATCGACCTTAATATTGGCCCTTTCACTAGTTGGTATGGGGAATAAGCTTGTAGCTCAAAACAAAATGATTAATAATATATATCCTGAAACTAAGAAGGGAAACGTAGTTGATGATTACTTCGGTACTAAAATTAACGACACCTACCAATGGCTTGAAAATGACACTGCAGCTGATGTCATAAGTTGGGTTGATGAGCAAAATAAACTTGCACATAATTACCTTGGTCAAATTCCCTATAGAAATAAAATTAAAAATCGTTTAACAGAAATTTGGAATTATCCTAAATATAGTTCGCCTTTTAAAGAAGGTGATTACTATTATTTTTTCAAAAATGACGGCTTACAAAACCAAAGTGTATTGTACCGCCAATTAGGAATAAATGGTGAACATGAAGTTTTTTTGGACCCAAATAAACTTAGTGATGATGGCACATCGTCTTTAGCAAGTATTACGTTTAGCAAGGATCATAAATTTTGTGCTGTAGGAATTGCCCAAAGCGGTAGCGATTGGAACGAAATTTTTGTAATGAATGTATTAAATAAACAAAAAACTACTGATGTTATTAAATGGGTTAAATTCAGTGGTGCTACTTGGTACAAAAACGGCTTTTATTATAGCCGTTATGATGAACCCACTAAAGGTAAAGAATACAGTAGTGCTAATGAATACATGAAAATTTATTATCATGAGTTGGGTAGACCACAACAAGACGATAAACTGATTTATGAAGATAAGGCACATCCATTACGCTATTTTAATGCTGGAGTTACAGAGGACGAAAGGTATTTATTTATTAACGTAAGCGAAGGAACCAGTGGTTCCGAAATTCTAGTTCGTGATTTAACTCAACCTAATACGGTATTCACCACTTTGTTTAAAGGGTTTGAAAATAATTACAATATCATTGACAATAGTGGGGATAAAATTTTAGCTTTAACGGATCTTGATGCACCTCGTTATCGTCTTGTTTTAGTTGATCCATTAAATCCAGATTCGAAAAACTGGAAAGATATTATTCCCCAAGGTGTCGATTTATTAGAAGGTGTTTCAACTTGTGGCGGTAAGTTATTTGCTACTTATCTAAAAGATGCTAGTACACGGTTGTATAGTTTTGACAGGAACGGTAAAAATAAACTAGAGATACTTCTTCCAGGCATAGGCACAGCAACTGGCATTAGCGGCAAGAAGGTAGATAAGGAAGCATTTTATACATTTACCTCATTTATAAATCCAGGAGAAGTTTATCGTTATGATTTAAACAACAGCACATCTCAATTATTCCGTAAAACCGATGTAAAGTTTAATGCCCTAGAGTTTGAAACTAAGCAGGTATTTTATACATCAAAAGATGGAACTAAAGTACCTATGTTTATTATGTACAAAAAGGGGTTGAAATTGGATGGCAATAACCCTACATTACTTTATGCATACGGAGGATTTAACATCTCATTAACGCCATCGTTCAGTGTTTCTCGAATTATGTTTTTAGAAAAAGGTGGGGTTTATGTGGTTGCTAATTTACGAGGCGGTGGCGAGTATGGTGAAGATTGGCACAAGGCGGGTATGCTTCATAATAAGCAAAATGTATTTGATGATTTTATTGCGGCAGCAGAGTTTTTAATTAAAGAGAAATACACCTCATCTGATAAACTAGCTATTCATGGTGGAAGTAATGGTGGGTTATTGGTTGGTGCGTGTATGACGCAAAGACCCGAGTTATTTAAAGTAGCTATTCCTGCAGTAGGTGTGTTGGATATGTTAAAATACCATAAGTTTACCATTGGTTGGGGTTGGGCTGTTGAATACGGTAGCAGTGACAATAAAGAGCAGTTTGATTATTTAATTAGATA
>JBILPP010000120.1:0-5668 GCA_044373765.1 Bacteroidia bacterium | reverse complement strand
TAACAGAATTAAACGAGTTGAGCTCAGGCATGTACTTTGTTCGCATCATCACAGCAAGTGGTAATAGTTATACCATCAAAACAATAAAGAAATAAGTTAGTTAACACTAACCAACTAAACAAAAAGCCGCTCCATGGAGCGGCTTTTTTTATGTTTTCAGATTTAACCAAAATCAAGTAATACATGTTGTATTTACAGCAAAGTGTTGAGTACTTTAATTAAGTTTAAAATTAATCTTTTCATCAACATGAATATTACCCTTAACATGGATGTAATTATCATTGGTTGATTGGGAAATATTTAAATTACCAATTTAGTGATGTTTAGTAATCGTTATTTTTTTTCAGTTAGATCAAACATTGGCAAGTTAAAAGCACATTGGTTTTTACACGAGCAGAAATTTAGTTACATTATTTATTTTTATTTAACCGTGCCTCAATACTTGAAATTACTTTACTTATTTCAAATGGCTTGGTAATGTAGTCCGCAGCTCCAAGTGCCAAACCACGTCTTTCTCCTTCAACTTCTGTGCGTGCAGTAAGCAAAATAACAGGAATGTTTGATAAATGGGTCTTTTTTATACGTTCTAAAAAGTCGTATCCATCAGAATTCGGCATCATTACATCGCATAAAATGAGGTCTGGAAACACATCCAATGCCTTTGAAAGTCCGTCAATACCGTCTTGTGCTGTAACAATGGCATAACCATGAAGTTCCAATATCTCTGCAGTATTGTCTCTTAACCTTGTTTCGTCATCAATTAGTAGTATGCGTTTCACGATAATTTTAGAATTATTGTAATGTAAATATAGTTTCAAACACAATTTATTCAAATACAATTAGCACAACCACGCCAAAGTGCAATAAAAAATCATAAGGCTAATTTACTAATTAACAGTATTTTATTTGTTAGCCCAAAGCTAATGGTTAGATTTGTAATTCTACAATTTATAGTTAACTATGAGTTCAGCTCTTTTTAAAAACAGCCCGATACAATTACTGCGCGCACTTGCCGAGTCGTCTAAGCTCATGTTGAGTAATGGATCTCAAAAGCATGTAATAAATAAAGTCCTCTCTATTTTAGGCGAAACAGCTCTCGTTGATAGGGTATATGTTTTTAAAAATACATACATTGATGGCGCATTAACAAATATGAATCATGAGTTTGAATGGTGTGGTGAAGGTGTTGATCGTTATATTGAAAATCCTGAATTACAAAATGTACCTTGGGAAAACTATGAAGATTTAAAGCCTATTCTAGCAGGTGGTAATCAATTTAAAGCCAACACCAAAGAGTTAACAAATGATGTATTTCGGGAAGCCTTGGAGATGCAAAGCATCAAAAGTGTTTTGTTTATGCCCATTTTTACCGATCAGATATTTTGGGGGTGGGTAGGTTTTGATGATTGTAAAAACGAAAGAAATTGGGATGAGGTAGATTTAATGACATTGTCATCTATTGCATCAAATATGGGAGCATTTATCCAAAGAAAAATGCTCAGAAAACAGCTAGATGAGCAACACACCCAACTCCAACAACAAAAGACATTATACGAAGGTATCATCAACAACGTACCTGCTGATATCGTGGTAATAGACAATGATGGTAGATATCGTTTTGTAAGTAAAACGGCCATAACAAATGATGAGATTCGAAATTGGATTATAGGTAAAACAGATGTAGAGTATTGCGAATACCGAAATAAATCAAAAGACATTGCAGATAAAAGGGGATCTCAAATAAATTATGTTATCAATAATTTACAAACGGTAACTCATGAAGAAAAATTCGGATCTGGTATAGATGAAAAGTACTATTTAAGAATCCTTCATCCAGTTTTAAATGAGGATAAAAAGTTAGATTATTTGTTAGGCTATGGTATGGATATTACCGATATTAAACAGCGTGACGAATTGATTTTAAAACAACATCGGGCTATTGATGATTCTCCTGCTGGTATCGCATTATTGGATGCAGAAGGGAAATTCTATTACATGAACAAATCACATGCTGAAATTTTTGAATATGAAGTTGATGAATTAATTGGTAAGCAATGGCAGGTGTTATATGAGCAGGATGAAATTGATAAAATAAGTAATGTGTACTTTCCTATTTTGGCTGAAAAGAAAACATGGAGCGGAGAGGCATTAGGAATAACCAAGTTTGGTAAACCTCGACTGCAAAATATTACACTCAGCATGTTTGATGATGGCAGTTTGGTTTGTATTACACGTGATATTACCGAAACGAAGAATGAATTAAATAAACTGCAAAGCGCTACTCAGCAATTAGACTTGGCAATGAAAGCTTCTAATCTGGGCATGTGGACTTGGAATATTCCTGCAAAGGAGGTTGTATTTACCGAGGTGGCATTAAACATGATTCAATATACTGTAGCGGACTATCCTGTTATGAGCAAAGAAGATTGGCTGGTATTAGCCCATCCTGAAGATAGATCCTTGGTTGAAAAAGCAGTTGAATTACATTTCAATTCAATTCAACCCAATGAAGAAAAGTTATATAATGCCGAATACCGAATTCGTAGAAAAGATGGCAAATACATTTGGGTTTTAAGTGTTGGTAAGGTTACCAAGTTTGATGACAATGGCATACCAACAGAAATGATTGGTTTTATATTAGATGTTAATAAACAAAAGGAGCTTGACGAAAAAATAAAAGAAAACGAAAAGCGATACAGAGATTTAGTAGAGAGTTTAAAAGAGGTTATTTTTCAGGCTGATAATGAAGGCAATTGGACTTTCCTTAATCAAAGTTGGGAAGAAATAACCGGATTTGGAATTGACGATTCTATTGGTCAAAGAGCAAGTAAATTCATGCATAACGATGATATTACAAAATTTTTGAACATAAGTAAACGTCTTTATGATGATGGTGCCGAAAGTGTTAATGATGAAATCAGATTTATTGATAAGAATGGTCATGTTTTGTGGTTTGATTTTCACGTTTCACTTCACAAGGATTTAGCAGGGAATCCAATTGGGGTAGTAGGATCTGCCGAGAATATTACTTTTCGTAAAGAGGTAGAGGCTGAATTAGAGTTGAATCGTGAGTTATTACAAAAAGTAATCTCATCCATTGATGATGTTATCTGGTCATATGATATAGCTAATGGTAATTTATCTTATATCAGTCCATCATGCCAAAACATGACGGGATTTCATGATGATGACTTTTATAAGAACGTAATCGATTGGTATGACTTATTAGATGATGACTCAGTTAGCAAATTAAGAAAATCAGATAATGACTTGCATATTGGCCGTATTCAAGCTAGAGACATGGTATATCAATTGAGTTTCGGGAACCCTGTTAAACACAAATGGGTGAGAGATCAAGCCAAATTAATTTGCGATGAACAGGGTAAACCTGCTCGTGTAGATGGTGTTACAATCGATATCACAGACTTGATACATGCCGAACAACAATTGAAAATTAGTGAAGAGAAATACCGATTGATTTCTGAGAACATCCAAGATGTGGTGTCTATTTTAGATGTTGAAGGAAAAGTACGCTACATATCTCCATCTGCAGAGCGAGTTACGGGCTATCCGCAAGAATCCTTATTGGAAAACAACATTTTTGAGGCTATTCACCCTGAAGATCAAATTATGGTAAGGAGCTTTTTACAAAATGTAGCAAAAAGCAAAGGTGATGACAAAATCAGTTTCAGGTTTTTAAAAGCCAATGGGGAACAAATGTGGTTAGAAACTTTAGTAACTGTTCTCTCCAGTTCGTTAAATAAAAAAAATATTTTATTGCAAGCGTCCTCTCGAGATATAACCCTCCGTATAAAAGCCGAAATTGAATTAACCAAAGCACTTCAAAAAGAAAAGGAACTTGGTGAATTGAAATCACGTTTTGTAAGCATGGCCTCTCACGAATTTAGAACGCCACTCTCAACAATTAGGGTAGGAGCCGAGTTAATTAAAGCGTACATTGAAAAAGATGAAATTGGATTGACTCCAAGAATGAATGCCAAAGTAAATGACAAGCTAGAAGAAATTATGATTGATGTAGATCGTATTTCTGAGTTAATGGCCGATATTTTAACTATGGGTAAAATTGAAGCCAGTAAAGTGCCATTTAATCCTTCGTTTTTTTCGGTGAATAATTTTATTACTGATTACATCGCTCAAGAAGCACCCAAACAACTGCTAGATAAAAAGTTTGTATGTAACATAGCAGAAATTGAAGGTATTGTAGCTATTGATATCAAATTAATGAAACAGGTGCTGCAGAATACCATAAGCAATGCCATTAAATATTCTTCTGCCGATACGGCTATTGAGTTTAACTTGTACAAGCTGCAACTCAATAAAGTTGTTTTTGAAGTTAAAGATAATGGTATTGGTATTCCCGAAAAAGACTTGAACTTTTTATTCGAATCGTTTTATAGGGCAACCAACGTGGAAAATATACCGGGAACAGGATTAGGGTTATCAATTATGAAATTGTTTATGGAAATGCATGGTGGAGAAATTAAAATAGACAGCGTTGTAAACGTAGGTACCACAGTGCGGCTTATTTTGCCATTGCAATACGATTAAAATGGCACTATTTTACACTTGTTTTGTATTATTCTGTACAACTTTAAAGAAATTACTATTTTATTTATATTCGTGATGTAAACAAGTTTTTTGTTTTCATAGATTAGGGCTAAAAGCGGTACTATTTATTTAGTGCCGCTTTTTTTATTTAACAAAAACGCATTTGATTGATGCGTTTTTGTTTAGGTTTAAACAGATAGCTTTAATCTGAAGGATTTTTTGAACTGCTTTTTTTAGGGTTCTGTCCAAAGTAATCTTTAAACGATTTTGAAAAGTATGACACGCTGTTGAATCCTAAACTAAATGCTATTTCTGAAATATTGGCGTGTTGATCATCAATCATTTGCTTTGCCCGGTCTAGCCTGTATTCACGTATAAATTGATTGGTAGACTTATTGGTAATTTGTTTTACTTTTTTATGAATTGAGGACGTACTGAAATTAAGCGCCAATGCCAGCATGTATACATCAAGTTTTTCGTTAGAGATATTTGCTTCTATAACGGTTCTTAACTTAGTTAAAAAGGTTTGATCTGATGATTCAAAAGAATGTTTATTAGGCGTACTGAGCGCATTTACCATCTGGCGCTTACCTAATTCTAGCAGGTTGTTCACCTTCTGTAATAACTCTTTGCTTTCAAATGGTTTAGTAATGTAATCAACAGCACCTGTTTCTAATCCTCTGATTTTATCATCTAAACTACTCTTTGCAGTTAAAAAAATAACTGGAATATGCCTATACCCTGGTACAGTCCTCATTTTTTCAACCATGGTTAAGCCATCCATATCGGGCATCATGATATCAGCTACCACAATATTGGGCTTATACTTCATTATTTTTTGCAATCCATCACTACCGTTTTCACTTGATATAGTTTCATAATCGTATAGTTCAAACAACTCTACGAGGTTCTTTCTGATTCCAATATTATCTTCAACAATAGCTATAAGCATGAGTAAGGTATAAAGTCACTTTTTTCGAATATAAGATTTTTTTCTTAATCCAATTTTAAAACTGCCATAAATGCGCTTTGTGGTATTTCAACATTACCCACCTGACGCATGCGTTTTTTTCCTTCTTTTTGCTTTTCTAATAATTTA
>JBILPP010000119.1:0-5672 GCA_044373765.1 Bacteroidia bacterium | reverse complement strand
AATCTACATAAAGGCGATGTATTATTAACTGCAACAACTTTTACCAATACAAATCCTGCATTAACAGAATATCAATCGTTGTTATTTACTGTAGGATATCTATTTAATATCCCAATAAGAAAAAATGTGTGGCTAAAACCACATGCCGCTTTTGGTGCGAATTACATGATGTTTGAACAAAACACAAATAACGTAAATAACTTGCGCGAGTCAGAATTAATTTATCAACTCGGGCTGGCTTTTCAAATCAAATTACATAAAAAATTACACCTTCAGGCGGGTTCATTTTATGCCAGTACACAAACTTTTCATAAACAGCACCAACTATTTTTCCAATCAGGTTTGATGTATTATTTCAATACACCAAAAGCCATTCAGCACTTTATTAATTGAAATACATTTTAAATATATTATTGGTTTGTTTAAGCTTTGTGACAATAGCTCAAACGGATTCGTTAATTTACATTAAGCAACCTATAAGTACAAAATTATCTGTAACCTTACAACCTATAAAAGGGGAAAAACAGTACATCACTTCAGAGCTCATTCGTGCCCAGGGAATTGGCAGATTGAGTGAGTTATTATTGTGGATTGATAAAACAACATATAGTACCATTAATGGCGACAGGCATTATTTAAACATTGCAAGTACATCTACACAACAACAGCAAAATGTACTGCTGATGGTAAATGGGCAGAAGGTAGAATTAGAGAGATGGGATGCACTGAATATAAACTTATTGGGTATTTCTGTTATTGATATTAGTTACATCGAAATATTTAATACACCACAATTAATTAACGGACAATTTTGTGGTTTTGGCGCAATAAATATTGTTACCCGCAATGATTTTAAAGGATTAACATATAGGGTAATTGCAAATAATGGCAACCCCATTAATGACCCCGGTGCGGCAAAGTATGTATCTGGTTACAGCTCCCCAAATATTGATAAAACAGGTTTTTTATACTCCCATTCGCTTGGCTATTATGGAAACAAATTTCATATCAACACGAGTTTTAATTTTCAAGATTGGTATGCTCGTGATACCATGATTACAGCGCGATATTTGTTGTACCCGAAAATTGCAAATAAAAATACATTAATGTCGTTTAGGGCGGAGGGCGGAGGCCAATATAAAAACATATATATACAAGCAAGTGCAGCAATAAGTAAACAAGATGAGTTTTTATTCAGGAATTTCACTGGTAGTGAATACCCATTTAAAACAGGTTATTTAGAAGGTACTTTGTGTCTTAAGCGTTCATTTAGTAATAACCGCTACATAAAAATAAATACAACAATCAATCAACAATCATTTAATAATTGGTTGCAAAATACGGGAGCTTTTACCGAGTATAAATACATAACAAATACACTAAATACAGAGGTCGGTAAAAGCATATTTTTGGACAATCAATTATACAGAAAATACGCATTAGGATATACATTAAATTATTACTCCTATTCTACATCGGCAGGTTTTATTGCACAGCATCAACCATATGCAACAATTAAAAGAAATATTAATAAAAAAACAACTCAACAATTGGATGCGATGCTAAATATTATAGATTACACCATTAATCCAAACTTGGTATTTAGTCATCAAAAAAACAACAACATCATTAGCAGCTGGAATTTTACAGGATCATACCAACAAACTCGTTTAGCCCAATACCTTAATCAAACATGGTATCATTATGGAGTTAATCACAACAGCAGTATCAACAACCCTATGGTTACCTACCCAGTAAAATTAAACAGTTTACCTACGCAAAAACTAAGTGCTGATTATTTTTACAAGCTAAATTTTGGAAGTAACTACTTTAGAGTGACAATACACGGAGGTTTACGTTACTCACAAAATACGGTATACTTAATACCAAATACAAATGCAGTTAGTTTTTTATATAATGGCTATCAAACAAAAGCTGCACATGGTAACGTATTGGGTAAGATTTGGGGTGTAAATATCCATTATGATGTACTGGCTAATTTTTGGTTTGATTTAGATTATTATTCAGCAAACAACACCTCAAACCAGAAAGATTTACAATCCGTATTATCAAACGAAGCCAAAAGAAAGTTATTGTTAAGTATGTATTATAAATTACCTGCAAGGTTTGATGTTGCCATGCGAACACAAGCCATATCAAAAACTGCCTGGCAAAACTATGATAATGGTACATTACAGATGGTACATATTCCAGCCAATTTCACAACAGATGTTTCCATCAATAAAAAAATGTGGGGGGAACGAATAAACATCAACGCTACTTTAAGAAACATTTTTAACCAAAAAGAATGGTATCACCCGTTAGGCGCCATTTTTGCAACCAGATTTATGGTTACTGCTCAAATAAAGTTCGATCAACTGCCTAAAAAAATCATGAAGCCATAAGATAAACCTTATTTTTGTATCGTGAAGGTAGATTTACAGCAACCCATTTTTAAGCAAATTGCAGAAGTAACCAATAAACATGAAATACCAGCCTATGTGGTGGGAGGTTTTGTGCGCGATATATTTTTAAACCGCCCAAGTAAAGATATTGATGTAGTGGTTCTTGGTGATGGTATAAAGCTAGCTCAGCAGTTTTCGTCCAATATTCCTAAAAGTAGTTTTTCATACTTTAAAAACTTTGGTACAGCCATGGTTAAAACCCACGATTGGGAGGTAGAGTTTGTGGGAGCACGTAAAGAGAGTTACACCCAAAACAGCCGAAAACCAGCTGTAGAGCCTGGCAATTTAAACGATGACCAAAACCGTAGAGACTTCACCATAAACGCATTAGCTATTAGCTTAAACAACGCTGATTACGGCACATTGGTTGATCCTTTTAATGGCATACAAGACTTAGAAAATAAAATCATACGCACACCACTTGATGCGGATATTACTTTTAGTGATGATCCATTAAGGATGATGCGAGCCATAAGGTTTGCTACTCAATTGAGGTTTGAAATTGAATATGAGACATTTGAATCTATTAAAAGAAATGCGGATAGAATAAAAATAATTTCGTTTGAAAGAATAAGTGATGAACTCAATAAAATAATGCTCAGTGATAAACCATCAATTGGGTTTAATTTATTGTTTGACTGCGGGCTACTTCAACTAATTTTCCCTGAATTAGCTGCCATGCATGGAGTAGAGGTAATTGATGAAAAAGCACATAAAGACAACTTCTACCACACCCTAATGGTGTTAGATAACATTTGCTTGGATACGGATGATCTATGGTTACGTTGGGCTGCGCTTCTGCACGATATAGCCAAGCCATTAACCAAACGTTTTGAAAAAGGAACTGGATGGACTTTTCATGGGCACGAGGACAAAGGCAGTCGCATGGTAAAGAAGATTTTTGGTAATTTAAAACTACCTCTCAACGAAAAAATGAAATTCGTAGAGAAAATAGTTGCACTACATCATCGGCCCAAAGTGTTAGCTGAAGATGGCGTAACTGACAGTGCGATACGAAGGTTAATACTAGATGCCGAAGAAGATATTGACGCCCTATTTTTGCTATGCAAAGCGGATATAACAAGTAAAAATAAAGTTAAGGTTGAAACATACCGGAAGAACCTTGAGCAAGTAAAGCAATTGGTTGTAGATGTTACAGAGCGAGATGCACTTAGAAATTGGCAACCTCCAATTAGTGGAGAAGATATCATGAAAACATTTGGAATTGGACCAAGTCGTGAAGTGGGATTAATAAAAACTGAAATTAGAGAGGCCATTTTAGAAGGTAAAATAGCAAATAATCCGGGAGAAGCATATACGTTTATGTTAGATGTTGCAGCATCTTTAGGATTAAAACCTAAATTGTAAATAACTTAGTCATTATACTTTTTCATACCATGAAAATAAAATCATTACTTCTTATTACCTTTTTAGTCGTTGCATTTGCTGGTTGCAGCAGTGATAAAGACGCATCATTTACTGACAATTGCGGAGGTAAAGCACCTGGCGGTGCTGTGGGTTTATTGATGAATATTAACCAAGATATACAGATGGGACTTGCATCTGTTCAACAAATAGAATCAAATCCAAGTAACTATCCTATTTTGGATTCTGCAACTAACCCAGTTGCATACGGACATATTTACCGTATCCGTAATACCATTTTAAATTCAAGTAAAGTTTATTATAAAGATGAATTCCCTTGGCGCATTAGAATCATTAAAGATGATAATACGCTAAATGCATTTTGCACACCAGGAGGATACATATACGTATACACGGGAATAATAAAATATCTTGATAACGAAATGCAATTGGCTGGGGTGATGGGACACGAAATTGCTCATGCCGATCGTAGACATAGCGCCAATCAAATGCTAAAACAATATGGCGTTGAAACCTTGATTCAAATTTTTACTAGTGGAAACACACAACAAATTGCTCAAATCGGTGCTCAACTGCTTGCTTTAAAATTTAGTAGAACTGATGAAACAGAAGCAGACGACTATAGCGTAAGGTATTTATTAGGGACAGAATATGATCCGCAAGGCGCCAAATATTTTTTTCAGAAAATAAGTGGCAGTGCCACAATTCCTGAGTTTTTAAGCACCCACCCTAATCCTGACAATAGGGTGTTAAATATTGAAGAAACATGGAAGTGTCTTGGTAGCGGTGGAAACACGGGAATATTTGATGCAAGATATCTGGAGTTTAAAAACTCTTTACCGAAATAACCCGTTTTTATAATCGTACACAAAATAACATAATCAGTTAAAAATGATTCGCGTTTTTTATGTGTTACAGACTAACCATGATTTTAAAAATGAAACCCCTCGAATTAATTTAAGTCTAATGAAGACTACACATTAATGAGGGCATTTTCTGAAAAATAAGCTTGTTAATAGTTGGAATGAATTTATACAATGACATACCTATTCATTGTCGACTTGAAAACTATTGATATAACTATATGGTATTAAATTGAGTAAAGGATACAAAATTTTAGCAGCCCGAGTTGGAACTGCTATTATTATTCATGTATTTAAAACAGAAAGAGAATGATATTATTTTAACTGCGGAATAATAATCCCTTGTTTGTTTACATAGACACTCACTTGGCCAATCATCACCTCTGCAAGTCCATCGCTAAATGTGCCTACAGCATCAAACTCTGCTGGAATAACAACAGCACCAGTAGCATCAATAAAGCCCCATTTACGTTTAATCAAAACGGCACATCTATCATTTACGAACAACATTGCATTATCAAATACAAAACGCATTTTAAGCGTACCTGATTTATCAATAAAGCCCCATTTACCATTTTGTTTAACAGCGGCCAATCCTTGCGAAAATGGCCTTATGGCTTCATATTGAGGAGTAATCACGACCTTTCCCATCTCATCAATAAAACCAAATTTACCTTCTATGCTAACGCCTGCCAATCCTTCACTAAAATCATATGCATATTGGTAAATTGGTCTAATTAATACGTCTCCTTTATTGTTTATATAGCCATAATTCCCCCCAACATCAACCCAAGCCTTACCTTCAATAAATTTACCAATATTAAAATACAAAGGTGCAACAACTTCATTGCCTAGTGTATCAATCACACCAAACTTTTTATCAACTCGAACGCGAGCAAACCCATTGTCAAAATCATCCGCATCATCATATTTACATGCCACCACCTCTTGGCCGTTT
>JBILPP010000118.1:0-5673 GCA_044373765.1 Bacteroidia bacterium | reverse complement strand
TGCACTTGCTGTTGCTCCTAATGCTACTGTTCCTGTTCCACAACGGCTTGCTGGTGTGCTTGCTGTAATGGTTGGGATTGTGTTTACAATTACAGCTACTGCTGTTGATGTGTCTTTACATCCGCTTGCGTTGCTTACCAATACACGGTAACTGCCTGCGGCTGTTGCTGTGTATGAAGCATTGGTTGCTGTTGCAATTGGTGCGTTATTGTTTAACCATTGGTAGGTTAATCCTGTTCCTGTGTTTGCATTTATTACTACACTTCCACCTGTACAAAATGAGGTGGCGGTGGCTGCAGTTGCGGTTGCTGTTGGTTTGGTTGCAACACTTACAACTGTTGCAACAGACGTGTCTGAGCAACCTGTAGCATTAGTAATCAATACCCTATAACTGCCTGAAGCAATTGTTTTGTAATTAGCAGAAACAGCACCTGATATCAGCACGTTATTTAATAACCATTTGTAAGTTAGACCTGTTCCTGAATTTGCTGATAACAATGCGCTATCTCCCGAGCAAATTGATGCAGTGCCTGCTGGCGTTATAGTTGCAGCTGGTTTAGCATTAACTGTTATGCGAACACTATCAGTACATGTTCTTCCATTTAAAGTTGATGTGCAATAATATGTTGTTGATGTAGCTGGTGTTACTGTTATGGTTGAATTAGTATCTCCGTTTGACCAAAGAACTTTTCCAACATTATTTACATTTGAACCATAGGTTGCTTGAATATATAATCTTTTGTAGGTGCCACCACAAGGGTCACCAAATACTCCATTATCTGCCGATATGGTGCACGTTGAATTACCAATGCAGGCCGCTTGAGCAATTTGAACGGAGTTTATAGCGTGACATCCTGATATAGTATAATTACCACAAGTGCCACTTGGAGTGCCATAACTTGCAAAATTAATTGAAGTAAATTTACTTCCGCTAGGTGCGGTTAGTGTTAACAAGAAACCCTCATCGGCAGTACCACAAATACTTCCCTGATTAGTTAATGCAAATGAATTTGATACAACAGAAAGTTGCTTACTAACCCCTGCACAAATTGCCGTATCGTTTTGTACAATTTTATTTGTAATTATGTTTACAAAAACAGAGTCAACCTGAGTAACACCACATGCCCCACCGGTTACTGTACAAGTTGCCCGTCCAGCAGCTTTTATCCATTTGGTGCGGGTTGATCCACCACCATTCCATGCATATGAAGAATAACCTATGTCAGCCGAAACTAAAACACTGTCACCACAACCAAAAATAGAATCTGGTAAATTAAAAGTACATTGGGCATTTGTTTTTTGACTACCTAAAATAGCTAAGAACACAAATATTCTCGCGAGATTTTTGTAAAATGACTTCATTTTTCTTATTTTGTTTTGCGCAAAAATAGGCTAATAAACCCCGATTAGCTCGGTACATAAGAATGTACTTTTACGATACAAAAACAAATAAATGTTGCTACTATTTGGAGTTCAAGTGTTAAGGGTAATAACAGAAGTGAGACAAAACAAATAAGTGCTATTATTTTACATCATAGGGCAATAAATAAAATAATTTTTTACCACTAAAAAAACCATTTATTACATTTTTTGATTGCAATAGCACTTTTTAAACAACATTCTAATGCAGTATTTACCTTCTAAAAAACCATGATTTAATGGCAAGTTTAAACCTTATCATGCCAAACCATAATAAAAAATAATGACCAAGAATTAGTTTTAGAACTTTATTTAGATGAAGCGCCCCAACGTTCTGTTACCCTTAAGGTGTAATGAATAAAGTCGTTTAAGCCAGCATCAAACATGTCATTTCCTAATGATGCCCCGTGCTCGTCTAATACTTCTTTGGTGTAATGTGATTCAAAAATTTTAGGAGAAACCACACTATTTAAATCAGTAAAGCTGATGATTTTATTTAAGATGCTGTGTAAGTGTATGGCAGGTGCTTTACCTCCTTTTCCGGTAGATACACCTACCGTAGAAAAGACTTTTTCGTTAAATAAAGCGGCAAACTTTTTATCACCAAAACGGTGTAGCCAATTTAAAATTTCGGGTGTGGTGCTCCAATTGTATTCTGGTGTTATTACAATTATCGCATTGGCTTTTATCATGCCATCAACCATATTTTGTTGAAACGGAGTAAAGTTATCTGTCTTTATTTCACCTTGATTAATAAGCGGAATGTCGTAACCTATAAAATCAATCAACGAAACCTGATGCCCTATAGCAATTAACCTTTGTGAAATTGCTTTTGCCACCCTTAAGGTGTTATTATTGGTTCTTGCCGAACCCGAAATGATGCATATATTCATAATTGATGTTGCTTCTAAACAAATTTAGAAACATATTGATAGAGGTTAAAGTTTTTTTCAGCCATTAATTGCTGTAAATCTTGTTCAATGGTTTCAAAAGAAACATCTCGTGTACGTAAATTGCGTATCAGCATCATCGCTTTTTCGGCCATTAAATGGGCCTTTTTGTGACTATTAAATCCGTGTTGGTGGTGTTTTTCTATAGCATCTAACAACTCAACCAAACCCTCATTTTTTGTTGCTACCGTTTTAATTACAGGCGCCTCCCATCCATCACGTGCATTGGTATGGGCCAGCATGCTTAGGTTTTTTACAAAAGTATTTGCCCCATCACGATCTGCTTTGTTTAATACATACACATCGGCAATTTCCATTACCCCGCTTTTAATGGTTTGAATATCATCTCCTGCCTCAGGTACTAGGGCCAAAACTGTTGTGTCAGCAAGCGCAGCTATTTCCACTTCGCTTTGCCCAACACCAACTGTTTCAATAATAATGTAATCAAACCCCGATGCTTTTATGATATCTGCCACCTCAAATATTTTAGGCGCTAATCCACCCAAACTACCTCTACTGGCCATACTCCTTATAAATATATTGGGGTTAAGGTAATGTTCGCTCATGCGGAGTCTGTCGCCCATAAGTGCACCGCGGTTAAAGGGAGAACTTGGGTCAACCGCTATAATGGCTAGCTTTTTCCCTAATGAGGTAATGTATCCTGCTAATGCACCAATAAGTGTACTTTTACCTGCACCTGGGGGGCCAGTAATGCCGATTACTGGAGTACTTTTTGTGAAATCAAGTTGCTTAAGCAATTCCTCATATCCGGGCCACTCGTTTTCAACTAAGGTAATACAACGTGCCAAGGCGCGTTTATCACCACTATAAAGTTGTTGTAATATGTAGGGAATATTGGTGCTCACAATAAATACTTATAAGCAAGCAATTTTATTAACACGGTTTCCATGTCTACCACCTTCAAAAGGAGTGCTAATAAATGTATTGGTTATTTGCTTGGCTAAATCTAAAGAGATAAAACGCGCAGGCAAACACAATACATTGGCATCGTTATGCTGACGGGCAAGAGCTCCCAACTCCTCTAACCAACACAACGCGGCACGAATGCCTTGGTGCTTATTGGCGGTTAATGCAACACCATTGCCGCTACCACAAATTAATATGCCTAATTCGTTTTCACCTTGCTCAATGGAAGTTGATAAAGGATGTGCAAAATCAGGATAATCAACAGAAGCATCATTAAACGGACCAAAGTCATTTACCTCATGTCCGGCTTGCGTTAACATACTTATTATTTCTTGTTTGTAAGTAAAACCTGCGTGGTCGCCACCAATTGCTATTTTCATATGATATTAGTTTACACTTATTACTTAATTACATTTCCTTTTTCAACCTTAACTGCTACCAATATGCTTAACTCGTATAAACCATAAAGTGGAATAAACATAAGTACCATGCTAGCAATATCGGGAGATGGGGTTAATAAACCGGCCAACACCATAATTACCACTATTGCATAACGTCTATTTTTGCGCATCCACCCACTACCCAGTACTCCAATTTTAGCCAAAAAATAAACCAAAATAGGCATTTCAAAAATCAGCCCTGTTGCAAAGGTTAAAGTTGCAATAAACGACACGTATGAATCGAGATTAATTTCATTACTAACCAACTCACTCACTTTGTATGAACCTAAAAAATTGATAGAAAGTGGCGATAGAAAGAAATAGCCAAATAATATACCGATGAAAAACAATGACGAGCTAAAAAACACCAGTCCTCTTGCATACTTTACCTCCTTGGTACTTAATGCGGGCTTCATAAAACGCCACAACTCCCATAAAATATAAGGAAAAGCAAGGATCAGTCCTGCTACAAAAGAAACAAAAATGTGCTCGGTAAATTGCCCACTCATACTAATGTTTGATAGTACAAAGCCCATTTCTTTGATACAATACTCATCACCATCGGTTACCAAATGAGACAAGTCACACAACACTTGGTATGTCCAAAAATCGGTATGAACAGGCCCAAATATAATCACATCAAACAAAATATACTTGTTAAAAAAGGCAGCAATAGCAAGTACTAAAATAGCTATAACAGACCTTACAATATGCCCTCTGAAAGCATCAATATGATCGAAGAAACTCATTTCCTTCTGATCCACAAATTCATCATCAAGTTGATCGAGTGCCATAGTTTTGAGGTGCGAAAATAATCAATTAACCCGGATTATTATTTTGTTAAAACAAAGTGTAAGAGTAATGAAAGAATAGACACAAATGATGCTGAATATAAGGCTTATGCTTTGACTTCTGAAGCATGGTTAATCTTAATAAGAAAATGGAGGAAAGAAAAAACTGTTGCTGATGCTATCATTTGAAAGCACTTATTGGCCAAATAACATTTGTGGCACATTAAAATGCCTTGCTGATAATTTAACATACAAAATACACTGATTACGAGTGGTTTTAAACCAACAATAATTATATTGCACGGCTTTTTAAGCATTTTTATATGAAAAAAATATTCTTTTCAATTTGCATGATGCCAATGTTGGCTTTTGCACAAGCAGTATTACCAACAAGCTGGAATTTTACAAATCCATCACCATCTGGAGCATCAACAGCAAGTCCCACTGGACCTACCACAAGTTATGACACAAAGCCAGGATGGAGTACAAAGCTTGATATCAGTATTGGTGGCGCAACACCATTTGGATATGCTACAGGAAGCGATGGAAATGCTGCTTGTAAACTTGACCAAAGCAATGAATTTGTGCAAGTTCAATTTACAGAGCGAGCAGATTCTGCAGTATACTTTTTAAGGTCATGGGTAGGTGGCACTCCAACACCAACGGCTTTTGATGGTGAATTTAGGGTGCAGGAATCAGTTGATGGAAGCAACTGGACAACTATCAGAACTTTTTTAACAGGGCAAATTCCAATTAATAGTTACGTGAGATTTGCAACCAAAATTGGTTCAAATGCCAGATTTATAAGATTTTTCTTTTTTACCAAGTTAACAGGTATTAACATTGGTCTTGATAATGTAACGATTCAAGCGGGGCCACCACCCGCTGCTGGTATTTTGGTTAAACAAAATAATGTAACTTTAATTAACGGCAACACCTTTACATACGGCAATGCAACAAGCAAATTGTTTACCACACAAAACTTCGGCATTTCGGCTGATTTAAAAGTTGACAGCATGGTATTAACAGGAACAAATGCGAATGACTTTAGCATTGGTGCGTTTGATAGCATTACCCCATTTAACAATGGAACAGATACTTTCTCGGTGTATTTTAACCCAAGCGCAAACGGATCTCGTTTTGCAA
>JBILPP010000117.1:0-5678 GCA_044373765.1 Bacteroidia bacterium | reverse complement strand
AAACCGGGAAAATTATTAGCAACTTTTGGTGTACACGCATTATACGATGACAGAATGGGTGGCCAAACCTCATTTAAAAACAAACAAGAAAATGATACACGAAGTATTTATGGCGTAAACATTAATACCAAACAATTAGAAGCCTTTGGGAAATTAGGAATTGGATTTGCCAATCAACCATACAAAACACTGTTATTATCGGGCACTGCGCGGGTTTATGAACACAATGCTTATTACGGATTTAAAACATACAAAGGCAACGAACACACTGGTTATGCCAACTTAACTTACCAAAGTATTATCGGTAACACCGATTATAAATTTAAAACTGGTGTAAGTATGCTTTACGATAAGTTTAACGAAACCTACAACGACTCAAACTTTAACCGAACGGAAATGGTTCCGGGTATTTTTGGGGAGTTAAATTACGATATACCGGGCAAAGTGAATATACTAGCCGGTGTACGTGGCGATTATCATAACCTTTACGGTTTGATGATTAACCCTCGTATGCATATTAAATACAATGTATTTAGATATACCGCATTTAGAATAAGTGGCGGAAGAGGCATGCGTGTGGCTAATCCATTTATTGAAAATGCAGCTACAATGGCTAGTAGCCGTAACGTGTTGGTATTAGAAAAATTAAATCCTGAAGTAGCCTGGAATTACGGTACATCAATAACCCACAGTTTTAAAATTGGAAAGGGCAATACAACTATTTTGGTAGATTTTTACAGAACCGATTTCGAAAACCAAGTTATTGCTGATCTATACACCAATCATGCGCAATTGCGCTTATACAATTTGAAAGGTAAATCGTATAGCAACAGTTTTCAAACAGAGGTGATTTATGAACCACTTAAGAAACTGGAATTACGTGTGGCATATAAATACCAAGATGTAAAATCAACATACAATGATGTTTTATTAACAAAGCCTTTGGTTGCAAAACACCGTATTTTATTTAATGCGGCTTATGCCACAAAGTTTGATAAATGGAAATATGATGCAACAATTAAATGGTTTGGAGTGCAACAATTGCCATCAACAGCCGATCATCCACATAATTTGCATACATCAAATAAATCGCCAAACTATTACACAGTAAATGCACAAGTAACGCGTGCATTTAAAAAATGGGAAATATATTTAGGTGTTGAAAATGCATTTAACTACATGCAACACCACCAAATTATAGATTCAGCAAACCCATTTGGCAATCACTTTGATGCCAGTGCTATTTGGGGGCCAATTATGGGTAGGGTAATATATACCGGGTTAAGGTGGAGCCTCAAATAAATAAAATAAAAAATTAACTAATAATTACAAACATGAAAAAAATAGTAATCGCCTTAATGGCCATGGTAGCTTTAAGCATAGGAGCTAAAGCACAACAAGTAACTGATAGCTTAACGTACACAAAAGACAGTATGGCTGTTGCTAACATAAAGACAAGCGCAGTGTGTGATATGTGTAAGGAAACCCTTGAAAAGGCAATGGCTTACGAAAAAGGTGTTAAGAAAAGTGACTTAAATGTAGAATCAAAAATTTTTACGGTAACATTTGACCCTAAAAAAACATCATTACAAAAAATAAGGATAGCCATCACCAAAGTAGGTTATGATGCTGATGGTTTAGCTGCTGATAAAAATGCTTACGACAACCTAAATCCTTGTTGTAAAAAGGATGCAGTGCACTAAATCAATAAAAAACTTTCTGGCTATTAGTGATTTAATGTAATGTGATACGTCAAACCTTCGTCCCTTTTAATGTAAACCTACTGAGGGGTCATACATTAAATATCCACATACTTCACAATTTGGTTTTAAAATGATAAACTTGTGCTTTAAGTAAGAAAACAACTATGCATTTAGCTATTGCCGGAAATATTGGATCTGGAAAAACAACATTAACTACCCTACTCTCTCGTCATTATAAATTTGAACCACATTATGAGGATGTTGAAGACAACCCATACATCAGTGATTTTTACGAAGACATGCAACGTTGGGCTTTCAATCTTCAGATTTATTTCCTGAACAGCCGTTACAACACCTTGCTTCAATTACAAAAAGGCAAGAAAAAGGTTATACAAGATAGAACCATTTACGAAGATGCTTTTATTTTTGCGCCTAATTTACACAGCATGGGTTTGATGAGTACACGCGATTTCGAAACCTATCAAAAAATGTTCGAGTCGTTAAGTCAAACAGTTAAAGCGCCTGATTTATTGGTTTATTTACGTGCATCTATCCCAAGTTTAGTAACTAACATACAAAAACGCGGAAGAGATTATGAAGACAGTATTAGACTTGATTACCTTAGACGCTTAAATGAGCGTTACGAGGCTTGGATTAGCAACTACAAACACAAGTTATTGATTATCGATGTAGATAATTTAAATTTTGCTGATAAGCCCGAAGATTTAGGTGCAATCATTAGTAAGATAGACGCTGAGATAAACGGATTATTTTAATTATAAGTAATTACAAAAAAAGAGACTGCTTCACAAGAAACAGTCTCTTTTTTTATGCTTTATACAAAATACATTTTAGTGTTTGTGATCAGGACCAAACACTTCGGCACGGTGGCCAAAATGATGAGCAAATTCTCTAATCTCAGCAGCAATCTCACTGTTATTGGTTGCGCGTTCGTAGGTATCTCCTAAGGTTGATAGTGTTTGAAACATGAACAAATTCATCTCTTCCACATTCATTTCTTTTGTCCATAAATCGATACGCAACGCATTTTGTTGTAACCCATCCCAAAGGCTTAAAACAATGGCTTTTGCCACTTGTTTTCCATCAACATCTGCATCATCTGCGTTCCATTCTATTTCTATAGGAAGATTTTCTTTATCTAGTGAAACCTTAAAGTTAATGTTCGATGTTTTAACTATTTCGTTTGTTTGATTGTTTGACATGCTATTAAAATTAATTTGTTTACAAAGGTAAGTGAAGATTTTATTGTTGTAATAATACACTTAAAAAATAATGACAAAGCATCATTAAAATTAGTTTTCAAACAAGAGCAATCAAGCATTTAAATGCTTTCCTTGAGTCCAACCAAAAAAGATTTTACATCGTTTAGTTTTGCAATTACCTCTGCCCTACCTCCAGCATGCTGGTCTTTGCGCAAAGCATCCTTCGCACCTTCTAACGTATATCCTTTTTGCTTAACCAAATAATGAATATACTTAATCAACTCAATAGCCTTTGCGTCATATTTCCTGGTTCCTTTTGCTGATTTTAAAGGTTTTAAAACAGTAAATTCTTTCTCCCAAAAACGAATGAGTGAGGTGGCCTCACCTATCATAGCTGCAACTTCGCCTATGGTAAAATATTTTTTATCAATTATATCTGTCATTGTTTGTGTATTGTTGGCCTATTGACCAAAACTCACCACCCTAATTAAATTAAGTAATATCTTTAAGATTTACTAGTCAAACGATTGTGTCGGACGTTCTGCAATTTCACGCATGGCAGCATAATCCGTTTCCGTTAAGTCGTTAAAGAAATAATTAATCGGATTAATTTTATTTCCATTTTTAATTACCTCATAATGCAAATGTGGACCTGACGATAAACCTGTATTACCAACGTAACCTATCAATTGGCCACGTTTAACGCGTTCACCCATGCGCACCTTGCTCTTGTACATATGCGCATATAGTGTCTTATAGCCAAACCCATGGTCAATCACCACATGATTTCCATAACCACTTACACCGTTGGGTGCAGGTACAATTCTTCCATTACCTGTAGCATAAATGGGTGTACCAGTTGGCGCTGTAAAATCAATACCACTATGCATCTTATAAGTTTTGTAAATGGGGTGCAAGCGATAACCAAAACCTGATGCCATACTGCGAAGTTTTTTATTGCTTACTGGCTGAATCGCTGGAATAGATGCCAAAAACTCTGTTTTATTTTCAGCTAACTTAGCCAATTGTTCCATCGATTTGGTTTGAATCGTTACTTGATCGGCTAAGGCATCTACACGTTGATTCAAAGCCTTCAAACTCTCGCTATTGGCAAAACCTTCCAAATCTTTATAATCGTTAACACTTGCCTTTCGGGTATTATAATTAATAGGATCAGCCTCAAAAATTGCACGATAAATACTTGCATCTCTTTCTTTTAACTCACCAATTGAAGCATATAACTTGTCTACTTTCTTATTAAGTACCTTAGCTTGAAGCTCATAATTTTCCAATTCACGCTTAAGTATTTTCTCTTTAGGCGAATCAATATAATAATACGCAACCAACAGCAAACTTGCACCAGCCACTATACTGGCACTTAAAAAGCCAAACACGCGCAGCGCTAAGGTGCGCACACTTATTCTAGCTTTCTCAAAATCTAAGCTATGTGGATTGTAAAAGTATTTTATTTTTGCCATCCTAAATTGTTAGTGGAAACTTAAATATGCATCCTTTTTTGTAACATGCAGAAAACAAAAATAACCATTACACTTTTTAAATCAACCATAAATAAAACAAGTAGCTGATATAAAGATACATGACAAGCGCACAGATAAGACAACAGTTCCTCGATTTTTTTGCTGCTAAAGGGCACCAAATTGTTCCATCGGCTCCTATCGTTGTAAAAAACGATCCTACATTAATGTTTACCAATGCGGGTATGAATCAGTTTAAAGACTGGTTTTTAGGCAATGAAACACCTAAATATAAACGTGTGGTTGATACACAGAAATGTTTGCGCGTAAGCGGTAAGCATAACGATTTGGAAGAAGTAGGTGTTGATACCTATCATCATACGATGTTTGAAATGCTGGGTAATTGGAGTTTTGGCGATTATTTTAAAAAAGAAGCCATTGAGTGGGCTTGGGAATTATTAACGGAAGTTTATAAATTACCCAAAGACCGATTGTATGTTACCGTATTTGAAGGAGATGCCAAAGAAGGTCTTGCATTTGATCAAGAAGCATTTAATAATTGGAAACTTTGGATTGATGAAAAACGCATTTTAAACGGCAACAAAAAAGATAATTTCTGGGAAATGGGAGATACAGGACCATGCGGACCATGCTCAGAAATACATGTGGATTTGCGCACTGATGAAGAACGTGCATCTGTTAACGGTGCTACTCTGGTTAATAACGACCACCCGCAAGTAATAGAAATTTGGAATAACGTGTTTATGGAATTTAACCGTAAAGCAGATGGTTCGCTAGAAAAACTACCTGCACAACACGTAGATACAGGAATGGGCTTTGAACGTTTGGTTCGCGCCATTGAAGGTAAATCATCGAACTACGATACAGATGTATTTGTTCCCTCTATTGAGTTTATTGAAAAACACTCAGGCGTTAAATATAACTTTAGCGACAGCAAGCAAGATATTGCCATGCGTGTAATGGCTGATCATATTCGTGCCATTAGTTTTGCAATTGCCGATGGACAATTGCCAAGTAATACGGGTGCGGGTTATGTAATTAGAAGAATTTTACGCAGAGCCGTGCGTTACCAATACCAATTTTTAAATTTAAAAGAACCATTTTTATGTAAACTGGTTGAAAATGTAATTGTTGATAGCTTTAAAAATGTATTCCCCGAATTGCATCAACAAAAAGAATTTGTGGTAAAGGTAATTAGAGAAGAAGAAGTAAGTTTTTTAAAGACATTAGAAAATGGCATTAAAAAGCTTGACGGA
>JBILPP010000116.1:0-5718 GCA_044373765.1 Bacteroidia bacterium | reverse complement strand
GTTTGGTTTACGCATAGCCAACCAATTTGGTTGGAATACGCCATTTTTAGTGCTAGC
Organism: Bacteroidia bacterium; assembly: GCA_044373765.1. Classification (GTDB taxonomy): domain Bacteria; phylum Bacteroidota; class Bacteroidia; order UKL13-3; family UKL13-3; genus UBA6183. The sequence goes on along the minus strand of JBILPP010000116.1, from coordinate 5,661 downwards.
ATTTTTGGCCCTTCCCGTTCAGTTTTTCATTTTTAAATTCGTACCTAATTTAAGCACACATACCCAAGCGGGCAAACAAGTTCAGGTCTTGCAAGTCATTAAAAATATCACATCAAGTCCAAATCAACGAAAAGCCATTACATTAATGATGGTGGTGATGTTTGGCCACTTTAGTATCATACCCTTTTTAAGTCCTTACATGGTTAGTAATGTTGGTTTTACCGAAGGGCAACTGGAGCAAATTTACTTTTTTGGCGGGTTGAGTACCATCATTACATCACCACTAATTGGTAAGCTAGCCGACAGAATAGGAAAGCTGAAAGTGTTCACCATTTTTGTGAGTATTTCAATTATACCAGTGCTGTTTATTACCAATATGCCACGTGTAGATATTTGGATTACTTTAATTGCAACATCTGTATTCTTTTCAGTAAGTAGCGGAAGGTTTATTCCTGCTCAAGCAATGGTAACGGCTACTGTTGAACCCCAAAACCGTGGGAGTTTTATGAGCATAGTTTCAAGTATGCAACAACTTAGTGCAGGTTTAGCAGCTTACATTGCAGGTTTGGTGGTTGTTAAACAAAGCAATGGCGAAATGTTGTATTACAATTGGGTTGGGTTGATGAGTGTAGCTGCGGCTATTGTTACGCTGTTTTTGGTAAGAAGGATTACCGCTGCCGATGGCAGTAAATTTTAAAAGCGCATTACGCTTTTACGCATCATATTATTAGATGGATATAGGTATTTTTAATAACTAACTAGGTTGTAACATTATCTTTAAGCAACAATTTTCTTTCTTCGTCACTCCATTTTTCTTCTAATGCAATCATGTTTGCGGCATCAGCAAAAACAGGGGGTTTAGATTTAGCCGTAATGCGTATGTAATGGTGGTTAAATACATTTAAAGCAATATGACATGGTTTAATATCGCCAAACTCTATGTTGCGTTTTTTACTGCGCATATAAATATCAAAATCGGCACCTTGTATGCGCTCATCCCATGGGCCAATTTTTTCTAAAGCAGTGCGGTTAAAAATCACCGAGTTACCTACAAAACCTTCAACCACCTTATTTTTAAAAATATCCTCGCGCTTTTGGTTAAATTTTTCCCAGTTACCATACATTAATTTATGCATAAGGGTTAGGTTAAACTTACTTAAGCCAAATTGCTTTAAAATGTTTTTTATGCGTTTCCATTTACGACCTAGCTTCTTGGTTAGTTCTGGGGTTTCAATTCGCTCAATACCACATACAGTAATTAAATCCAATCCGTTCACTTGCATGCTTTCCATTATTTTTTGATCCCACTGCGGGCAAACAATAATATCGTTGTTTAAAAAGGCGAATAAATTGTTTTTGGCCACTTTTATCCCTTGGTTTTGGGTGTATGGATAGCTGTAATTTGCGTTATTGGCAATTACCACAGCACCTTCTTTTTCAAAAAACTCGCGTGTACCATCCGTTGAATTATTATCTATTATAATTAACTCAAATGGGTTTACGGTGTATTTTCGCAGGTTTTCTAGGAAAATCTGATTCATTTCCAATTGGTTATGAACGGCTGTAATAATACTAATCATAAATAGGAGATAAGCTACCTTTAAAGGGCAAATAAATGGTATTTAAATGGTATTATAAAATAACGTGTTTGATTGTATTGGTTTATAGTAGCGACATCAAACGGTTTGCGTAATTGACACGACAAGAAATAAAAGCTACTTTTTTTTTATAAAACTTGCATACAATCAAAACTATTTATACTTTCGCAGACCTAAAAAATACTGTCATGGCATTTACAAGATACAAAAGAAAAGAAAAAAAGAACAGAACAGTGTCGAGATTACGCACACAAATGTTAAAGCTTAACAACCTTGTTGTAAAAGTAGTTTCTCCTAATAAAGATAGAGTAGTAGTTATAGAAGAATAACTATTTGGTACGCGAGTGCCTTATATTTAAAAGCCGTTGCACAATGTGTAACGGCTTTTATTGTTTACTCAGCTCTACTATGGAATTAGCCGCTTTTTCGCTGGCTCCTTCACCACCCAAATCGGTTCGTAGGGTTTGGTAATCATGCATTAAACTAAGGTGTTTATTCCCGCCTGGTAATACGGCCTTCAATTCATCTGTTACGCTATCAATGGTAAAGTCGTTTTGTATTAACTCCACAATAGCGGGCTTATTTAAGCAGAGATTTACCAACGATATGTATTTGATGTTTTTAACCAGCATACGTGCAATACGGTATGAAATAGGGTTAGCCACGTAACCACACACTTGCGGTACGTTGTACAAAGCTGTTTCTAGTGTGGCTGTGCCACTGCATACAATAGCACCGCTTGCATGCATCATTAAATCGTAGGTTTTGCCAAATACAACTTTAACCTGTTGGTTTAAAAATGGTTGGTAAAAATCAGGCTCAAGTCCGGGTGCACCGCCAATTATAAATTGATGGTTTGGAAAACGATTCATCACTTGCATCATTAAGGGTAAAATGCGGTTGATCTCTTGTTTTCTACTACCAGGTAATAAGGCAATAATTGGTTTTTGATTAATTACATGTGTTAATTTAAATTCCTCATCGGGCTTATGGTTAGCTATGGCATCTAACAAAGGATTGCCAACATATTTGGTTTTTACGTTCCATTTCTTAAAATAAGACACCTCGAATGGAAAAATGAGCAATAATAAATCAACAAATTTTTCTAGTTTCTTACCTCTATTTTCTTTCCAAGCCCATATTTTAGGTGCAATGTAATAGGCCGTTTTTATCTCTTTTAATTTGCAAAATTCTGCTATACGTAAGTTAAATCCTGGATAATCAATCAGTATCACTACATCGGGTTTAAACGCGTCAATTTGTTGCTTACATAAATTGATGTTTCCCAATATAAACCGCAGGTTAAGCAATACTTCAACAAAACCCATAATGCTTACTTTTTTGTAATGCATTAATAGTCCTGATGCCTCATTTTGCATCAGATCACCACCCCAATAGTTAAAAATTGCATGTGGATCTTTTTGCTTAATGGCCTTCATTAAATTAGCTCCATGTAAGTCACCTGAAGCTTCGCCTGCTATTAAAAAATATTTCATTTGATTGCACAATTTTAGTAAACAGTTTTTAAACTACACGTTAAAAACTATTTTTGATAAAAATAATAAATCAAACACCATGGAAAATCAAAAGCAAAACAAATCAACACAGTACTTATTAATAGCACTGTTACTTCTATCTTTAATTGGTAATGTTTTTCAATATAAGAACAACCAAGATGATGTTGCTGTGCGCGATTCAAAGATTGATACATTGGTTACTGTACAAGTTGAATTAGAAAAAGAATTGGTTTCTACTGGTGCTGAGTTAGAGAGCTATCGCGGTATTGCATCTAACCTAGACTCTTTGTTGGATGATGCGAATGGTAAAATTGAAGCCCAAGAAGCTAAAATTAAAAAGTTACTTACATCAGAAAAAAGTGGTGATAAGTTGAATAAGAAATTAAAAGCGGAGTTAGAAGAACTACGTAAATTAAAAGATCAATACTTAGAAAAAATTGATCAATTGATTACCGAAAACGGTCAGTTGAAAAAAGAAAACGAAGAGAAAGCTGCAGCTATTACTAAATTAAATGAAGAGAAAACAGGATTACAGAGTAAAGTTGCAACAGCTTCGCAACTTAAAGCGGAGTATGTTAAAGTTGTTTCATTTAAAAAGAAAGGCAACGGTAAATTTATTGAAACCAGCTTAGCAAAACGCACCAACAAAATTGATGTGAGCCTAACTATCATGGATAATAAAGTGGCTGAGCCTGGAGATAAAATGATATATGTTGTGGTAAAAGAGCCTACAGGTAAAGTGCTTGCGGGAGCTAGCATGGCTAAGTTTAATGTAGCAGAAACTAATGAAGAGTTAGCGGCTACAGCGTCTTACCGAGTGAGTTATAATGGACAAAAACAAGATATTAAAGTAAGTTTTGAAACAGATGAGCGTATATTAACTGCTGGTAACTACACCATTGATGTGTATATTGATGGCACATTTGTAAATACTTCAACTTGTATTTTACGCTAAGCGCAAATAAAAAACTATTAAACGGCTGTTATATTAATTTATAACAGCCGTTTTTTTAATGATAAAATTGACGTGTAATCATTTAAATGAATTTTGAAGCTTACGGCCCATCTCAGGCATATTAATAATTTCTAAATCTAATTTAGGATTATTAGCCTTTGGCTTGCGCTTACCTTTTAACCACGATACCAATCGTGAAGAGGTAATATTTATTAGTAGTATACAAAATACCACCCCAACTATGCGAATGCTGAAAACAAGTACAGCATAAGATACTTTGAACAGTTTCATGTTTTGGTTATTTCATTCAAATATATAATATGTGGGCGAATAACAAAATAAGTAGCTGTTATTTTTTTTGGGCATTTATTTTTTCTTAATTCACTCTAAGTTTATCTTTCAAATAAGCACCTGTATAACTGCGTTTTTCTTTTACTAAATCTTCTGGAATACCTTCAAATACTAGGTTTCCACCATCAGTTCCTGCTTCAGGTCCAAGATCAATTACCCAATCGGCACATTTTATAATATCCATGTTGTGTTCAATAACAATAATGGTATGTCCGTGGTTTACAAGTGCATTAAACGAATCCATCAACTTTTTAATGTCGTTAAAATGTAAACCAGTTGTTGGCTCATCAAAAATAAATAAAACATGCTCCTGCGATTTGCCTTTGCCTAAAAAGCTGGCCAACTTTACACGTTGCGCTTCACCACCACTAAGCGTATTGCTGCTTTGGCCTAGGTGCACATATCCTAAACCCACATCTTGCAATGGTTTTATTTTATTGTAAATAGAGGTATCTTCTTTAAAAAACTCCAAAGCTTCATCAATGCTCATGTTTAACACATCGCTAATGTGTTTGCCGTGGTGTTTACAATCTAAAATCTCTTCTTTAAATCGGGCACCGCTGCATTCTTCGCATGGCAAATGGATATCGGCCATAAACTGCATCTCAATGGTTACTTCTCCTTCGCCTTGGCAAGTTTCGCAGCGGCCTCCATCAACGTTAAAACTAAAATGTTGGGGTTTGTACCCTCTGCCTTTGCTTATGGCTAAATTGGCATATAAATCCCTAATGGCATCATATGCTTTAATATAAGTAATGGGGTTTGATCGTGATGATTTTCCGATGGGATTTTGATCAACCATTTCAATGTGTTTAATTGATTTGAGGTTTCCTTCAAGCCTATCAAATGCACCTGTTTTTTCTCCTGTATAGTTGCCCAGTTGTTTTTGGAGCGCAGGAAATAAAATGTTTTTTACCAAGGTTGTTTTGCCACTTCCACTCACTCCTGTAACTACACTAAGAACATGCAACGGGAACTTTACATCTATACCTTGTAAGTTGTTTTGACGTGCACCTTTTACTTCCACAAAATCGTTCCATTTTCTGCGTCTTTCTGGCAACGGAACAGATTCTACATTGCTTAAGTATTTGCCCGTTAAACTATTTACGTCTTTTTTGATCTCTTCAACCGTACCCTGTGCTACTTTATATCCACCATGAATCCCGGCTAATGGTCCAATGTCTATCACATCATCTGCCATTTCCATAATATCTTGGTCGTGTTCAACCACAACAACGGT
>JBILPP010000115.1:0-5766 GCA_044373765.1 Bacteroidia bacterium | reverse complement strand
CTGGACCTACTTTAGCTTCTTCCAACATTTTGTCTAACTGCTGAGAAACAGTACCTGAAGCTGGACTCTTTTTACTTTTTCCTACAGGATCTAAACCTGCTAATTCTGGGTAAACTAAAGTCCAATCGGTTTCTTTATGTAAAGGTTCAAATGCTGAAATGGTAAATAAAAAGGCTTCTGTTAATAAACCCACCATTAACATCCCATCAGCACCTGGCCAATGCAATATCTTAAATAATGCTCCCACAATTACAACCGCGGCACCAAGACCATATACCTTAGCCATTACTTTTTTGAATTTTTCGCTTTCGAAGAAACTTGTTGAACTTGACATGTTGAAATCTGTTTTTAAAAGGTTAATTTTTGATTGATTATAGTTGTTTGTGTGTATTCTTAATTTTTATCACGATTTGAACGTCCTATGTAACTCATTACGCAACGGAAACCAACATAAGAATTACAGCTATCTTGATATTCATATGAACGAGAACCGTTTTGAATAAAGTAAGCCACGTCTTTCCATGATCCACCACGGATTGTCTTACGCTTTAATGTTTCAGGATCAGTTTCCTTTGCATCATATTGGTAATCTGGATTCAAATCATGTGTAAACAAGTTGCCAGATTCTGCGTATGCAGTACTTGTCCATTCTGCTAAATTACCCGACATATCATACAAACCAAAATCATTAGGAAAGTATGATGCTACTCGAATTGGATATACCCCACCATCTGAACTGTATTCACCACGACCAGGCTTAAAATTGGCAAGAGCACAACCCTTAGCGTTACGAATGTATGGGCCACCCCATGGATACATAGTTTGATCACGTCCACCACGAGCCGCAAACTCCCACTCGTATTCTGTAGGCAGGCGGAAACTTGTCACTGTATTTTCAAGTATATCAGCATAGAATGAATTTAGATATTTTGTTCTCCAGTCACAAAATGCATTTGCTTGATGCCAATTAACACCAACCACCGGGTAATCATCATATTTAGGATGCCAAAAATAAACTTGTGTCATTGGTTCATTATATGAATAAGTGTAATCACGTATGAAAACCAATGTATCAGGATAAATTTCAACCTCCTTTTTCTTCTTGAAGTCAGCACGGTTTATGTTTTTCCAATTTTGACGTTTAACTTGGGCAGCAGCGCGCTGATCAATAAATTCATAGCTGTATATCAATTTACGCACGTCAATTTGCTTCACTTTGTAATATGTTTCAGCTTGGTTATAGAAGAAGTTTTTAATGTCTTCAGAAGCTTTTACGTCTTCCTCATCTATCTTTTCTTCCCAATTTAACCCACGCATAGATTCATCTTCTTCGCCTTCAGGTAAGGGATGAAAATACTTTTCCGGATTGTTTTCGGCAAGCTTGTTTCTGAACAAGGAATCTTGAACCCAATATACAAATTGACGATATTCGTTGTTTGTAATCTCAGTTTCATCCATGTAAAAAGCAGTGATGGTTATTTGCCTGTTTGGAGCAATCTGAGCCATAGGTATGTCTTGCTCATTAGCACCCACGTGAATGGATCCTGACGGAACGTAAATTGTTCCATAAGGTTGTGGGTGAAACCATGTTCTTCTTCCTGGTACACCGGTTAGTTCGCCCTTGTCACTGCTCATGCCGCAGCCGAACAATGTACTTAGAATCAGGGCTGATATAAACCATTTGATGTTTTTCATTTTGGAATGATATAGTTAGTTTGAATAAGGCAAAATTATATATTTTGACTAAAAATACAACTTAGCTGTAGTTTTTTTTAGATTCTTAACGTGGATAACTGCTAACATATTGTTAATCACTATAAAAATCTTGGTGTGTAAATAGGCCTAATGGTCTTTACTGGCGGCTCCGTTTTGAAGCCAAAACAATGTCTGTAACCAATTTCAACCGTACCATTACTAAATTGAGATAACTTACTTGTTGTTAAATCATATGATATCATAGCGCTTGATACACTTGAGAATTTGTAGCCTGCAAGTAATGCCAAAGCATCAACTGTTCGGTAGGTAATTCCTCCAAGAATATTGCCATTATAGGTGGTCATAACATTTAAATCGAGTGAGGTTTTTATCGCATTTTTAACAAAAATATTCGGCTCAATAGTAAATGTACCCATATCGTAAACACCACCAAACATCAAATAATAATGCATTGCCGCAGTATATTTTACAGGGCCATAGTCAACACTAGCCTGATTTAAGTGATTACCAGATATCCCAGCATAAACATTATTGAAACCAGCTATAGATGGGATTTGGTAATAAACACCAAAGTTTAAGTCTAGCGCGTTTCCATTAACTGATTCTTTGGGTATCGAGGGATCATTAGGATCTTGTGCTTTTAACTTTGTTCCGTCTAATGACTTCTGAATAAAGCCAACGCCCAATCCGCCTGATAACTTATGCTGATTAGTGAATGTATGATGGTAAGCAACTGATAAAGTTGGTGTAAGTGTACTTTCGAACCCTTGTTTATCACTGAAAATATTTAAACCAATACCAAGTTTGCCACTTAACAAAGGAGCATGTATGTTACCGCCAAATGTTGTAGGGCTTTGGCCTTTCTCTTTCGACCCAAAACCTAACCACTGTGTGCGATAAATTAGCGAAGCACAAATTTTCCCATCTTCACTTCCTGCAAAAGCCGAATTATAGTTAAGCTTGTTACGAAAGAACTGCGTGAATTGGGCATCTTGTTGAGCAAATACGGAACTTGCCCCGGTTGCTAATAATATGCCTAGTAGTAGTTTCTTCATGCGTTTGATATAGTATATTTTTGTATTGATAAACAATTATACAACTTAATTTCTATTTAGTCAAATGGTTTTTTAAAACAAAAAAAGCGACAACACTGGTGTTGCCGCTTTTTTTGTTGTTATACAAATTAAATCTTCTTGTTGTGCAATTCGATATACTTATCCAAAGCCATTATCATACTTGGACTTTCGGGACTTGGAGCCATAATATTAACGGTTAATTTTGCATCAATAATCGCTTTAACCGTAGTTGCCCCCCAAGCAGCAATTAGTGTATTATTTTGTTTGAATTCAGGGAAATTTTCGAATAAAGAACGAATATCAGCTGGGCTAAAAAAGCAGATAATATCATAATTTACATTAGTTAAATCGCTTAAATCAGAAGAAACAATGAGATAGAAGAATGCTTCTTTGTATTTAAACTTATTCTTCTTCATAAACTTTTCGATATCTGGCTTACGCCAGTCGCTACAAGGGAAAAGGTAGTTTTCGGTAGGGTGGTTTTTAATTACATTTAACAACTCCGTTTCGGTTGATTTACCAGTAAACACCTTACGCTTGCGAACTTGAATGTATTTCGCTAAATAATTTGCAATACTATCGTTCACACAAAAATACTTTGTTTCAGGGGGCATCTCGATTTTTGCCTCAATACACATTCTAAAAAAATGATCAACAGAATTTCGGGAGTTGAGGATTATGGCTGTATGTTCTAAAATATTAACCTTTTGAGATTTGAACTCCTTAAAAGGAATAGGCGACACTGTAATAAAAGGCCTAAAATCCATCTTTAAGTTTAAGCGCTTAGCTAACTCAAAGTATGGAGACTTATCAGACTCCGGTTTGGGTTGAGAAATAATAATACTTTTTATTTTGGCGTTTTTCAAGTGTGATGATTGTTTAAAAATTTAACAATAATAAACCAAGGTGCTATTTCAAGTGCGCAAAGATAAAGAAATAAATAAAATGTAGGGAAACTGAAAAAACTATTGCTTAAAAGCAAAATCCTGATAACGCGATACACTACGCTAAAAAAGAATATTACAATAATTGCTTGAGAAAGTACTCCGGCCAAAAAAGGATTATTTGCATATATGCTAAAAACTGTAACAGGAAAAATAACTAATGCTACAAAGTTATTTACTGATATGGTGTTACTAACAAAGCCCACTGCTAAATTTTTCATTTGTAAGAGTACACCAAGAATATAGTGAAGCATAAACTTTGCTAAGTATACCACAGTTAAAATGAAGAGCACTACACCATACTGGCTTTTATAATCATCGAAAAATAACAGATGCTTTAGTTCCATGTAATTGGTAATAAACAATGCGGCTATAAAAAGATAAATAGCAAATAACTGAATAATTACGAAGCCGAAGAATGATCGTTGACCTTCCCATATTTTACGACTTAACTTTAAATTGAAAACTGACAAAATAAAAGTTCGGAAATTATTCGAATTAGATATCCGAACAAAAGCAACATAAGCCAATATAAGCATAATAGCAACAAACTTCCATTTGTTTTGATCTACATCGCGGACCTTTACTTCTTTTACCGTTGGTAAATTTTTACGTGCTGCCTTGCGTTCTATATATTGGGTATTTATGGTCGCATAACTTTTAAAAATTTGGTTTAATATTGTATCATTACTTAATGTATCCATCAAACCATAAGAACTTCCTTTTCTTTGGCTCGTTAATTGAAATACACTATCGGTAAATAGGCTATCATTAACATAAGTTGTATCATTAGAAAAATTAAAACTATCAGCATTGTTTTGCGCCAGCACACCCATGCATGCTAGCATATTAAACAGAATGACGATATATATTGTTATTAATTTCATTTAAAAATAGTTCACAAAACCAAAATGTATTTTAGCCTTGTTAAATTCTATACTGTTATTAAATTGTTTACCTACGGCATAATATAATGAAAAGATTCCTGCTCCTGTCTCAAAATTTAACCCTGCGCCAAAACCATATGGTGTGTCTTCTATGGTTGGTTTTCTGATTGTATTTTGATACCATGCTCCATTCCAAAACAACATGACATGGCTATTTTGTTGTAACAAATATCTAATCTCTGTATTAATTATTCCGTAAGATGAGGCAAATATAGCCTGTTCATCGAATCCTTTTAGTGAACGAATTCCACCAAGTCTGAATAACTCACTAAAAAACAACACTGGACTTTGCACATGTCCAAAATTGCCTTCAACCCTTATGGTACTGCGCTGAGTAAGCGGTATAAACACATCTCCTTTAAACAACAACCTGTACTGTGTGGAGGACAACTTTATGCTATCATATAAACTTTTTTCGGAACCATCAGTTTGGATAAACTTAATTGCATCTACCGTAGGATTGCGAATGATTTGTTTTGAACCAACGGCTGCAGAAACATCAAATCCAAAACCTTTTCTGGGATTTAAGTAATAGTCGTAGCGCACAACTTTAGCACTTAATCCATATAAATTCACCTTTAAATCATTTGATACTGGAAGGGCTTTTGTTACTTTCACGGCATTGGTATCAACATTTAACAAAGAAGTATTTTGTATGTTATAAAACACCTTTACATAATCGCTACCAACAAATCTGTACTGCAATCCTATATCATGCTTTACATCTAAAAAAGTACTGTCAAATTTCAATAGGTTCAACTCGTAATCAACCCCAATGTTACTGCGGGCTATATAAGGCCAAGTAATACGTGTTTTGAGCTCTTGCGAACCAGTTAAAAAACTCCTGAATGCCAAATCAAAACCTTTTCCTGTGCCAAACAAATTCTGTAACTTCAAGTTGGCCTCCCCTGTAATTAGCAATTTGTTTTTATTGTTAGCACTGCTCGGAGCAAAACCTATGATGCCGTCAATGCTACTACTTTTTTTGTTAGTTAAATAGACAACGGGTTTAGCTGTTGCACCAACAAAATATATTAAAGATGGACGAGTTGTATGAATATATGACAACTGACTTAATCGGGC
>JBILPP010000114.1:0-5782 GCA_044373765.1 Bacteroidia bacterium | reverse complement strand
TCTAAAGCCTATATTTAACAGTGTTTTTTCCAATGTTTAAATTTTTACAAAAGTAGGTAATTACACAGTTTATTCCATACATATACATCATACGGGTTGTTAACCGTTTATGGGGTATTGTAATGATATTATGGTTAAAGATGAAAAAACGATTTTATAAACCCAATCGGTTTGCTATTTTAGCCCATGGGTTGTTATAGTGCTTGTCCTGTTTATACTTGATGAAAAATGGTCCTGAATGATCTAGAAATTGATGATGATTCGATTGTAAAATCATGTTCTTTGCAAAAATGGTCTCGTAGTTCTCCCGAGTATTCGGGAGGTTAAATTAGTTCACTCTTAATACACCATTTTACCCTATCCTCTAAATACCAATAGTTTTCATGGATTTAGTTAAATTCTAAGTCAAAAATTGAGTATTGAGTTGAGCAGTTGTATTATCACCGGCTTACCTCGTGTGATTAGTTCGATGAGATTTCCAAAACCTTGTATGGGGTAATAATTGGTTATAACCAACATAACACTTTGAATACGATTGAGAATGAAAATAAAAAGAGTTGTTTTGTTTTTTAAAACAAGTACATTAAATTGCGATTTGTTAAACAGCCCTAATATTGAATCTAAACTTGTTGCTGTGGAGTTCAGAAACCACATGAACAAACGAGGCGTGATCTGAAAAGCCTTAAGAGTAGGATTTCAAATTTCTTTCATGATTTCTAAAACTTTACTAACCCTAACTTTTTCCATTACAAGTTTAACTTTCACAAGTTTGTTACACGCCCAGCAATCAACAAATGCTTCAGGTGGCAGTGCCACTGGTAGCGGAGGGAGCGTTGCATTTAGTGTTGGGCAAGTGGTTTACACCACAATAAAAGATACCTCTACAAGTATCTCTATGGGCGTGCAGCAAACCTATGATATTACAAACGTTGGTATAAACGAGGTTGCACCTAAGATTTCATTGGTTGCTTATCCAAATCCAACAAGTAACGATTTAACTTTAATGGTTAACGAGTTTAAAAATGAAAAGTTAACCTACCAACTTAAAGATATTCAAGGCAAGCTTTTATTGCTGGGAAATATAGCTGCCCAGCAAACCCAAGTTAACACCACGTTACTGGCATCCGCAATATATTTTTTGCATGTTTATAATCATCAAAATCAACCAGTACAATCGTTTAAAATCATTAAAAAATAACACCCATGAAAAAGTTTTATTCTGCAATTGCAGCACTTTTACTAACTGTAAATATTTGGGCTCAAGCCCCTCAAAAAATGAGCTACCAAGCTGTAATAAGAAATGCCTCGAATACCTTGTTAGTGAATCAGTCAGTAGGTATACGTATCAGTATCATTCAAGGTACAATATTTGGAGCTTCAGTTTATGTTGAAACACATACTACTACTACTAATGCAAACGGTTTGATAAGCATAGAAATTGGTAGTGGTGACATTTTAAATGGAAATTTCAACACAATCAATTGGGCAAACGGCCCCTATTTCGTAAAAACTGAAACCGACCCAACAGGAGGATCAAATTACACCATTGTAGGTACTAATCAATTGTTAAGTGTTCCATACGCTTTACATGCAAAAACTGCAGAGAGTATTTCTGGTGGCTTAAACGAAACCGATCCTCTATTTAATTCTTCTGTTGCTAAAAGTATCAATGCTAATGATACAGTACGTTGGAATAATAAATTAAATGGCTATACAGAAACGGATCCTTCATTTAACAATTCTCTTGCTAAAAATATCACAGCAAATGATACTATAAGATGGAATAACAAATTAAATGGCTATACAGAAACCGATCCTTCATTTAACAATTCTCTTGCTAAAAGTATTAATTCTAATGATACATCAAGGTGGAACGGCAAATTGAGTAGCTACACGGAGACGGATCCTTCATTTAACAATTCTCTCGCTAAAAATATCACAGCAAACGATACAGCAAGATGGAATAATAAGTTAAGTAACTATACAGAAACCGATCCTTCATTTAACAATTCTCTTGCTAAAAGTATCAATTCTAATGATACAGCAAGGTGGAACGGTAAGTTGAGTAGCTACACCGAGACTGATCCAATTTTCACCAATTCTCTAGCTAAAAATATCACAGCAATTGATACAGCAAGATGGAATAACAAATTAAATGGCTACACCGAGACGGATCCTACATTTAACTCTTCGCTTGCTAAAAATATCACAGCAAATGATACAGCAAAGTGGAATGATAACCATTTACAACTGTTTCGTGTATCAACGCTAGGAGACACATTGTTTATGAGTAGAGCTAATTGGGTAATAATACCCGGTATTAGTGCTGCAAACCAACCCACATATCCAGCTGGATCTGTATTTTGCGCTTCTGGACAAACGCAAGTAGTACCTGTATTAAATCCGATTACAGGTAGAACATGGATGGATAGAAACCTTGGAGCAACAAGACCAGCTACAAACAGCTTAGACACGTTAGCCTATGGGGACTTATACCAATGGGGTAGGAGAAGTGATGGACATCAGTGTCGTAATTCCACAACAACAACATCACTAAGCAGCATAGACCAACCCTCACACGGTAGTTTTATTTTAAATTACAATTCTCCTAAAGATTGGCGGATTCCACAAAATGCTAACCTTTGGCAAGGTGTAAATGGGGTAAACAATCCATGTCCGCAAGGGTATCGTTTACCTACTGAAACCGAGTTAGAAGCAGAAAGACTTAGCTGGGTTAGTCAGGATGCAGCAGGTGCATTTGCCTCACCTCTTAAATTGACTTTGGCTGGTATGCGCGGCACTTATTTCAATGGATCAATAGCGTATAATGGGTCTTTCGGTTGGTATTGGAGTAGTACCATTTGGGGGGGGACTATGTCACGTTACTTGCGCTTCGTAGCTGCTACTGGTAATGCTTATGTAATCCATAATAATAGAGAAGAAGCATATACCGTTCGTTGTATAAAACATTAACTTTAGGCAACAGTTGCTTCAGGATAATAATATTTGATTTTCTGATGTTTAAAAACATGGGCTTTTAATTGAAAAATTCAATTGATAAATATGAATGATATTTACACTGCTAAGCATACGAAAAGAGTTCTAATAATTTTTTTATGCACAATAGTCAATTGTTTTAATTCATATGCCCAATCAATTTCAGGAAATTTATCTCTTTTAGCAAACCAAAAAATAAATCTTGAAGGTTTTAGTGGTTTAAAAAACTATCCTATTTCCAACGCCACAATTGATGAATCAGGGAATTTTAAACTTACTTACTCTATATCTGACTATGGTATTGGTTACCTCATGTCGGCAGACAAAAAGCCACTGTTTTTAATTCTAAGTGGTGAAGACATTGAATTGGTGGGAGAAGCTTTGAGTTACAATGAAACCCTTAAAATTAAAAAGGGAAAAGAAAACCTTTTGTTTGAAAGGTATGCCAAAGAACACCCTCGAAGAGAGCAGGCACTTAGTGCTTGGTTATACTTAGAAAAAATATACTTCTCAGATTCACTATTTACCATACAAAAAGCACCTTCAAAAGCTATTCAAACGGAAAAGCAGCGGATCAAAAAAGAGGATGCTAATTTTTTAAATCAACTCCCCAAGGTTAGTTATGTAAGCTGGTACTTACCCTCACGAAAATTGGTTAGCTCTGTCTCTGTTGTGGCTCAACATCGACCAGAAGAGACAGCAAACACCCTTTATGCCTTCAGAGAAATAGATTATACTGATAGCCGTTTGTACAAAAGTGGTTTGTTTAAAGATGCTATTGAAAACCATTTTTGGCTTATTGAGAACTGTGGAAAGTCTATAGATTCTGTGTTCATAGAAATGAAAATTTCTATTGATATGATGCTACCTAAATTAGCCAAAAACGAGAAAATATTTAATGAGGTAACTGATTATTTATTTGATTTATTAGAACGCCATAGCTTGTTTCAAGCATCAGAATACCTGGCATTAAAAGTATTAAACGAGGGTAGCTGCAACATTGAAAATAACTTAGCCAAACAGTTAGAAACATACCGAACAATGAAAAAAGGTAATATCGCACCAGATGTAACCTTTGCCGAAAAAACATTTTTTTCAAAAACACATCAATCACAAAAACCATCAAAGCTATCCGAACTTACAACACCTTTTACTTTAATGATTTTTGGCTCTAGCTCATGCCCTAAATGTATAGAGGAAATACCGGAAATAGCCAACTTGTATACAAAGTGGAGAGAACAAGGCGTTGAAGTGGTTTTTGTTTCTTTAGATGAAAAGCTAGATGACTTCCAAAAATTTTCTGCCGAGTTTCCATTTATCAGTACTTGCGATTTCAAAAAATGGGAAAGCCCAATAGTACAATCATATTTTGTATTTGGAACACCTACCATGTTTTTGTTAGATCAAAAAAGAGAAATATTGCTCCGTCCAAATTCAACTAAACAAATGGATGCTTGGGTTGAATGGTACTTGATACAAAAAAAATAAATTTAGTTTCTGTAATATTAGTGAAACCAAGGTTAAAGCGAGGGAGTTCTTTTAAAAAATTGAGCAGTGAATTGAGCAGTAAAGGGTGAAAAAGGACTGATTTTTACAAAAGTTCACTATATTTGACCCAAGCCCAATAAGGGTGTATGGTCTCGTAGTTCAATGGATAGAATAGATGTTTCCTAAACATTTGATACAGGTTCGATTCCTGTCGAGACTACCAATTTTACTTTGTTTAATTGATACCAATCACCAAACTTATCCAAATTAATAAGGTAACCTAAGGCTTATGGAAGACGCTGCGTTAATATTAAAAAACCAAAATAAAATACTGCTAAGTATACAAGAACAGATTTGGGCTCAGAAATTTAACGACAGCATACGAGGATTAAAAGAGGTAAGCGAAGTCTCCTATTTTATAGGTAATTGGGCTGGCAACTACACATTTTTCTATTTGCTAAGCAGATTATTGCAAGAATTTAAATTTGAAAGAATACTTGAGTTAGGACTAGGAGAATCATCAAAATTTATAAGCACTTTTTTAAAATCGCAAGACACCCCTGAACATTTTTGCCACGATGTTTATGAGCAAAATCTAACCTTTGCTGAGCATTTCAAGACCAAATGCAGCCTATCGCAGAACACCAACATTACAGTTATTGATTTAATAGAGAAAGACATTTTGGGTAACTTGAATATGGTATTCGATTTAAATAATGTACAAATTAAAAATTATGATTTTTATTTGATTGATGGACCAATTGGATCTCCAAGATATTCAAGGTTTGATGTGATGAAATTGGTGGAAAATAAATTAAGAGGAGATGAATTTGTGATTTTATTTGATGATGTTCATCGAGAAGGAGAAATGGATACATTAAAGTACCTAATGGGCTGGTTTAACGAAAACAACATCGCAGCAGATTACAATATTTATTCTGGAGAAAAAAGTGTAGCTGTGCTTGCAACACCAAAATATAAATGGGCTTTATCTTATTAATTAGAACAGATTAACCTGCAAAAAGTAACCTGCAATTTATTTATTTTCTTGTGCCCCTATAATAAACTAAGATAGTTACTTAAGGCGAATGATTTATGCCTATTCTATTACCAAGTGGTTTAAATGAACATATACTATATGTTAATCCAACAATTCCTAGCATAATATAAAAAATAGACGTTTTACCGTTAACGAAAAAAGCCTAAACGAATGAAATTTCATTATAATATAAATCATAATTAAATATAATACAACATTTATAGTCTTGTAATTCAATTATCTATAATAATGTAAAAT
>JBILPP010000113.1:0-5792 GCA_044373765.1 Bacteroidia bacterium | reverse complement strand
AAACCACCTTAACCCCATTATGTTCAAACACTTGGTCACCATCTTTGGGTTGGTTGTCAAAGTCTAAATCATAAGACAAACCTGAACACCCTCCGCTATTCACACCAACACGTAAAAAGTGTTCTGGTGAATAGTTCTGTTCTATTTTTAAGTCGGCAATGCGTTTGCTTGCTTTTTCTGTAACTGTAATCATATATAAAATGATTTATTGATGCGAATTTACAATTATTAAACCACACTGCAAGTTGATTGTTTTTTAAATAATACTGGTAAGGTAAAATTAAGCGTTTTTTTATTTATGCAGCGAAACCGTGTAATATTGCACATGGCATTTATACTTTGCATTGATACTGCTACTGAAGTTTGTTCTGTAGCGGTGTTTAATAAAAACGAACTGTTGGTTATTAACGAGATTAAGGAGGGCAATATGCACGCATCTGCACTTACTAATTTAATAGAAAACACCATCAATGAAGCTAATATAACACTTAAACAGCTAAATGCCATATGTGTGAGTAAAGGTCCAGGATCTTATACTGGTTTGAGGGTTGGCGTATCAACGGCTAAAGGCTTGTGTTACGGGCTAAATATTCCTTTGTTATCTGTTAACACATTACAAGGTATTGCTGGGTTTTATATGCAACAAAACCGAGATAACAAACTCATGCTATGCCCGATGATTGATGCACGAAGGATGGAGGTTTATGCCGCTTTGTTTGACATTAACCTGCATGAAGTAATCTCAACGCAGGCGGTAGTTATAGATGAAAAAAGTTTTGCTGACGAACTAAACCAACAACATGTGCTGTTTTTAGGAAATGGTGCTGAAAAATGTAAGACAACCATTATACACCCTCAAGCTATTTTTGTTGATGGCGTGCAATGTTCTGCTGCTGGTTTGGGCGAATTGGCTTACCAACAATATTTGTCAGGGAATTTTGAGGACACTGCATACTTCGAACCTTTTTATTTGAAGGACTTTGTGGGAACGGTGTCTAAAAAACAGTATTAGTTACAGCTCATTAATTAACGCCATAAACAAATTGGTAAGCTTTAATTCTGATGCTGCCGCAACGGCAATTATTTCTTTTATATCAACAGGTTTTAAATTATCAGGATCGCATTCGTCTGTTAAAACACTTACAGCTGCGCATGGTAAACCCATGTGGTGCGCGGCTATTACCTCGGGCACGGTGCTCATTCCTACCGCATCAGCACCAAGATGTTTTAAGTAACGGTACTCTGCTCGTGTTTCTAGCATTGGTCCAGGTACCGAAACATATACGCCTTTGCGCAATGTAATGTTTAAACGTTTGGCAATGTTTTCTATCTTGGTATTGGTTGGTTCATGATAAGGCGCACTCATGTCAGGAAAACGCGGCCCTAACGCATCTAAATTCTTACCAATAAGCGGATTGCTAGGCTGCAGGTTTATGTGGTCGTCAATCAGCATTAAATCGCCTTTACGCCAGTTTAAATCTAAACAGCCTGCCGCATTAGATAGTAACAAAAACTCAACACCCAAAAGTTTCATCACCCTAATGGGTAATACAATTTGTTGCATGCTGTATCCTTCGTAATAATGAAAGCGTCCCTGCATGGCCAAAACCTTTTTGTTGCCCAAGGTGCCGTATATCAATTTACCAGTGTGGCTTTCAACGGTTGATATAGGGAAATTTGGTATGTCATGGTATGCTATTTCCTTAATTATATTAATGTGGGACGCCAGGTGCCCTAAACCCGTACCTAAAACAATGCCAATCTGTGGGTTGGTAATACCTTGTTGAATTAAGTATTCGGCTGCTTGAGTAATTTTTTCCATGACCAAGAGAAATAAAATAATGAATATGACACAAAGATGGAATGATATTATGGATTAGCAAATGATGTTTGTTATTAGGACATTTTAATTTGGCAAAACGTACAAATATTTATTAATATTGATTGGTGGTTTTATTAAGGGGGTGAAACCGAATTAAGATAAATAAAATGAATAAAAGCGTTGATGTATATTTAACCGAAGGCTGTGGCAGATGCAACTTAGTTGGAACACCCATGTGTAAGGTTCATACATGGAACAATGAATTGGTTTTATTGCGAACAATAATACTTGATTGTGGATTAACTGAAGAGGTCAAATGGGGCAGTCCTTGCTATACCTATAACAACAAAAATGTGTTGATGTTGGCCGCCCTTAAATCCTATTGCGCCATTAGTTTTTTTAAGGGCGTATTATTAAACGATAGTAAAAATATTTTAGATAAGCCTGGCGAAAACTCTCAACATGGAAGGTTAATAAAGTTTACCAAAGACAGTGATTTGGCTGCTATGGAACAAACCATTAAACAATACATTAGGCAGGCTATAGAAATTGAAAAGGCTGGATTGAAAGTGGAAACGATACCCAATCCCGAACCAATTACTGAAGAGCTTGCCCAAGCAATGGAAGAAAATAGCGACCTTAAACGGGCATTTTTTGGTTTAACACCTGGAAGGCAGCGCAGCTGGATACTTCATTTTTCGTCAGCCAAACAGCCTCAAACCCGCTTGTCGCGTATTGAAAAATGCACTCCTAAAATATTACAGGGTAAAGGGTTTCACGACTAGCGCTTGAACTAAAAGAAATTAATTAAACCGAAAAGTGCGTTAAAAAATTTACCTTTTGCTAGTTTTCACAGAAAACATTTCAATACAAACCAAAGTGTAAGCATGTAAAAAGGTGCCAATAGAAGTGTTAATCCGAATAATACTGAATCATAAAAAATATTACCATTGGTGGCTTTTTGGGTAACCATTTGCATAACTCTATAATGCGGCCAAAGCCAAAATAATAAAGGAAGCTTGGCGCTGAATAGTTTTGGTGTATTTGGGTTTGATGTTAACCAATGTTCTTGCTTAAGCACATTTAAAATATCTTTTTGATTTGATTCTACATGTTGCCAGGCGTTCATAAGTTTAATGTGCTCGAGGCTTTGTTGTATTATATTTGGGTTGATGTAGGCCAATTGTTGCAACTCTTGAACTATTTTGACATTAAAAAATTGTACAAAATCTGCTGCGTTGGTTTGGGTATTAAAATCGGTTTGATGTAATGTATTGCCATAATTTACCACAACAGATTTTCCAGCTCCATTAAAATGTTCGTAGGTTAAACCTACGGGAACAATGGTGGTGTTTTTTGCAGGTGAATCACTTTTCCAAGCTCTAAGTATAATGCGTGCGGCACCCTTTTTTTGCTTACGTAAGCGCCAATTGTTTTCACTAATGCCTTCGCCAAAAATCAACACCATTTCGTTTCTATTAAGGGCATCGTATACAGCATCAAATGTTTTAAAGTTTTTATCAAGATTTTCTTTCCCTTCGCTAATCCTATAAAGCGGTAACATGTTAAACGCCTTGAATATGGCGGCTAATAAAGTATTGTTAAAAGCATCACCCCTTGCCAAAAAGTGCATAGGCCTGTTGGCAAAGGCAGCAATTAAAAGTGCATCCATAAATGAGTTTGGATGATTGGCTACTAATAATACTGGTCCCTGCATGGGGAGCTGTTGTAAATAACTTACCATGGTTTTGCGGTAATAAAGCCGTAAACCCAATTTTACCAGTGTTTTAATAAACCAATAATTAATCATGCATTTATTTTTGCTGTTCTGTATTTTAGCAAGAATACTAAAAATAGTTGTGCAAGCAATTGCGCTAATAATGCGCCATTAATTTGCCAAACAGGAATAAGTAATAAACAAGCCGCGAAAACAATGGCAATACCAATTGTGCTGATAACAAGCACGCTATTTTGCGCATTTATTTTGTATAGTTTGTATACATCAAAGGCATACACAAATGGTAAAAATATCAAAGACGTTAACAGCAAGTATGTTTCAGGAGTAAATGCGAGTTGATAAACATAACACATTACACCCCATAATATAGGAGCGCTAAGTAAACTCATCATCAGCCCTAACCCTATAAACTTGTATTGTAAAGCCACTATTTGTTTGGGCTTTAAGCGATAAATGTTTTTAACAAAAGGATTAATAATAAAGCCAGGTATGCCTAAAAAAATAGCTACAAAACCCATTAGTACTTGATAGGTTCCTGTAAGTGATTTTGTGCTTATACCATTCATTACATACAAATCTATTTTGAACTGTAATAATGCAACAATGCCCATGAGTAAAAACGGAATAGAACCCCATAAGTGGGCTAGGTTAAATTGTTTTAAACTCATGCCCTTTAGGCGTATGATTAAAGCGGGCATTAGCCAAAAAACGCGCCCTATATGCGATAATAATACCAGTAATAATGCTTCTTGAAACGATAAGTTGTGGTGCCAAAAAGTTAATCCAAACATTAAAAAGACAAAGGCAGTTGCTTCGGAACGCAGGGCAAGGGAGAAGTTTTTTTCGTAGGTTATAATAGCTTCAAGTGTTTGTGAAATAAATCGTAATACAACCCAAGAAATTAAACATATGGCTGTTTGAAAAGGGTAATAAAAAAAAATCAACAACAAGATGGTTGGCAATAAAACAAAAGCCCTTGTTAGGGTTGATTGCTGCAGGTAATGATTGATTTTAGCTGGGTGCTTACTAAATTGTAGCAATTGATAATCTTTGTTTCCCCAAGAAACCAAATGCACTGCTATGTAGTACACCAACTGCAAAGCAACCACCTGCCCCCAAGTAGTTGCTCCGCTTTGTTTAATTACAAAAAAAGCAAGTACCTGATTAACTAAACCGGGCAATAGTTGGTATAAACTATTGCCCAGTATTGGAGTTGTTTTACTAAATATTTTTGAAAGTGTTATGTTGCCCATGTTGTTGTTGGAGCAATGGTTTTATTTAATCTTGTCCCATACTTTCTAGTTCTTGCATTGTACGCAAGGTGTAGTTGCTCGGAATGTCAAAAAAGGTATCATTTACTTTTTGTGCGCTCACTTTTGTTGCAACAACTTTGGCTTTTATACCACCCATATTCATGCTGTATTCCATCATTAAACCCTTTATTTTATCAAATCCAGGAGCGGTATTTCCTTGGGCAAGTAAAGGTAAGTCGGGAGTGTAAAAACATTCAACAGTTTCTGTTTTTCCGTCTAAGACGTATGTTAATTTAGCTTTTTTACACTTATATCCTGCAATTGTTTTGGTTTCGTTAATTTCCTCAACCTTAATGTCTTTTATGTTCGATTTTTCTTGCTGTTTTTTCATTTCAGCTTCGGTTTGTTTAATGGCAGTTTTTTGTCCCATCATATCCATAAGCAAATAAAATTCCTTTTTTTGGCTATTGTTAATAGTAATGGTATTGCCCATACCGCTTGGCATCTCGGTGCGCGAGTTTTCGTTTTTAAAATACATACTCACTTTTTTGGGTAGCATGGCTTCTGCTTGTTTCATTTCGGGCGATAAATCTAAAAAGGTAATATCAAACTCGATAAGTCCTTCTTGAATTTTTTGTTGTGCGCTAAAAGAAAATAATAGACCACTTACAACGGTAAGTAGTAAAGAAATGTAAATAATTTTTTTCATTTTGGTTTTTATTAATGCTGTTTTACCAACTTAGTTTTTCTTTATTTAAAAATGCAGCAATGCCGCGTTTACAATCGTCTGTGGCACGTGCTTTTGCATTGGTTTGTGCAGCGTATTCTAAAGCAGTACTTACATCCATGCTCTGTATATCAGCCAACATTTCTTTCACCAATCCCAATGATTGAGCAGAAGCTTGTTTGCAAATTTTTTGTGCAAAATTAAAGACGTTATCTGCTAGTTCTTCTGGTTTTACAACGTAGTTAATTAGGC
>JBILPP010000112.1:0-5834 GCA_044373765.1 Bacteroidia bacterium | reverse complement strand
TACACCTATAGCAATCCTATTATGTTAGCACCCAATCAAGTTTTCGCCACAGACTCGTCAGCAAAAAAAAACCAATACACGTATAATTTTACAGTAACCGATAGCATTAACAACCCGCTAAAATACCGATACAACCATTTGGCTAAAATTGATGCACAGTTTACTTACCTAAAAAAATATATGATTGGTTTAAGTGTAAGGTATAATAGTTACATGCAAAATATTGATCGGGTATTTGTTACAGCGCCCATTAACACTGCCTCGCCAGGTATTGACAGAGGGAGGTTGTTAAACCCAAACGGAGATTGGGTATTTGATATGCGTGCTGGTTACACTTACAAAAAAGTAACATTAACCACAACGATAAACAATGTTTTTAATACAGAAATTATGAGCCGACCTGCTGATTTAAGACCTACAAGATTGTTTATATTACAATTGGGTTACAAATTTTAACTTCATTGATAACCGAGTCATTCATTAATTATTAAGCACAATTATAAAATCCCATCACCCACAGCTATTTGGCCCTCTTTTAGGCAAATTACATTAGCCCCGAAATTAACACTATCTCCTACTTTCCTATATTTAGCAAGGGTTGCCAAGGGCTCTTTACTCGTTTGCAACGTTTGTTGGTTAATGGTTGTTACCACGCACCTACCACAAGGTTTTGCCACCTTAAATTGTGTGGAACCCATATTAAAAACTCCTAACTCATCTTCTTGATGAGGAGCTGCTCCATTAATTACCACATTGGGCCTAAACCTATCCATACCAATTGGTTTTGCCAATTTGGTATTTAATAAATTTAAAGACGATTCACTAATTACCAAAACCGGATAGCCATCGGCTAAACTTAACTGCTCGTTATTTTGGGCGTATTTAGGATTTACCAATCGGTTACTATGCTGGTGCATGTAAACCAATTTTACGGGTTGATTTAGTTGCTCACTAAACCATTGATTGTATTTTTCATCAGCTGTAATTGCCTCAAAAGTATCATCCCAAACAGTAACTTGTTGGGTTGTTCCTGTTAAGTAAAAGGGTATTTCAATGGTCTTGTTTTCAAAACTTACCACAAAGCCATTATCAGCTAAACTCAATTTAAACAACGCCATTTTGTGCAGGGTTCGTTGTGTTAAAAACACACCATGCTCATCAACCAACATAAACCGCCTATCGTATTGTAAGCCACGCTGAGTAACCAACGATTGTTTAATTTCAATACCACCCAGCGATTTTATGGGATAAATAAATAGTTGGGTAACCTGCATGTTTCAAAACAACGGTATAAAAAGCAAGTTTCAAAATATGATTACCAACGCTCGCTATTATTTAAAACAGAAATACATTTTACTAATTATAACTTTTGTAACTAACTATTAAAGCGATTATTTAGTTAAGCTGTTTACTCTCGTGCACACCAATTGTTTGTTGTTTATAACTAGCATACTGTTTGTACAGTGTGTTAAATAACTTGCGTGCTTTAATACAAAAACATGCGTGTACATTTTATATCAATAGGCGGAGCGGTGATGCATAACCTTGCTTTAGCTTTACATAATAAAGGTTTTAAAGTTACAGGAAGTGATGACGAAATTTATGAACCCGCCAAAAGCAGGTTAGAAAAAGCAGGTATTTTACCACCGCAAATTGGTTGGAATACTGAAAATATTACTCCAAATTTAGATGCCATAGTACTGGGAATGCATGCACGCAAAGACAATCCCGAATTGATTAAGGCACAAGAATTAGGCTTAAAGATATACTCTTTCCCTGAGTATATGTACGAACAAACAAAAGATAAAAAACGCATTGTTGTAGGTGGTAGCCATGGCAAAACCAGTACAACGGCCATGATTCTGTTTGTACTTAAGTATTACACTATTGATTTTGATTATTTAGTAGGAAGTTTAATTGATGGTTTTGAAACCATGGTAGACATTAGCGAAAGCAGTAAACTAGCCGTATTTGAAGGTGATGAGTACTTAAACTCGGCAATAGATCCAAGGCCTAAATTTCATTTTTACCATACAGAAATTGGAATAATAACAGGTATTGCATGGGATCACATTAACGTGTTTCCTACCTATGAAAACTATGTTGAGCAATTTGAAATTTTTATAAAAGGTTTACCTAAACATGGTGCACTAATTTATTGCGCTGATGATAAAGAAGTAAAACGAGTAAGTGAAAACACCCCTTGCCAAGCCAGACTGATACCCTACACCACGCCTCAAAATAAAGTGGTTGATGGGGTAACTTATTTGATATTAAACGGCAGAGAAATTCCGTTAAAAGTGTTTGGCAACCACAACTTGCAAAACATGATGGCAGCAAAATTTGCTTGTATGGAGGCGGGAATAACTGAAGAGCAATTTTACGAGGCCATTCAACATTTTAAAGGAACAGCCAAACGTTTAGAAACCATAAAAGAAACAGGCACCTCGGTAATTTATAGAGATTTTGCACACGCACCAAGTAAACTTAAAGCAACAGTTAATGCCGTTAAAAACCTTTACCCACAGCGTAAACTAATTGCTGTATACGAGTTGCATACATACAGCAGTTTAAATAAAGCATTTTTACCACACTACAGCCAATGTATGCATGAGGCTGACGTAAGTGCAGTTTTGTTTAGCAAGCATGCTTTAGAAATGAAAAAAATGCCCATGCTTGATGAAACTGAAGTAGCAGAAGGTTTTGGAGGGAATGTTAATGTTTTTACTGATAAAAATGAACTGCGGAAATTCATTGAAAGCCATTACACAGGAAATGAAAACTTGTTACTAATGAGCAGTGGAACTTTTGATGGCATGGAAATGCAATTTTAGCAATTAAGTTATTCAGGTAGATGATGCCTTCGGCTTTAGTTGTAGTGTGTTAATTTTCTTTCTTTTTTTGCATCAATACGCTATTTAAATATTGACAATAAACGCTTTATGTTTATTATTACATAAAAATAGCAAGTAATTTTATAAATTTTCGTCTAAGTATTATTAATCCATTTAAATGAAATTTGCTTTTACCTTGCTTGTACTATTGTTTAACAATGTAATTATTGTTAGGGCGCAGCAAGCACAAATTTCGTTTATACCAAAGTGGCAAAATGAAACATTGGAGTTAGGTAAATATTATCCCATTTCAAGCATCGACAGCATTAGGGTTGATGCAGTTAAATTCTACATCACCGATATCAGCTTATGGAATCAAGGGAAACAAGTTTACGAAGACCCTACTATATACCATCTAATAGATTTAGAATTAAATAACAAAGTATCATTAAACCTCCCGTCAAAACTACCTTATGATACGATTCAGTTTCTGATAGGTACAGATAGCGCAGCCAACTCATCGGGGGCAATGGCTGGAGATTTAGATGCGATGTATGGCATGTATTGGGCTTGGCAAAGTGGCTATATTAATGTTAAAATAGAAGGCTCAAGTTCAGTTTGTAAAACACGGAAAAGTGCCTTTCAATACCATTTGGGAGGATACTTAAGTCCTAATCAAACCATACAACAACTCGCATTTGCATCTACCAGTAACCATATTAATTTAGCAATATCAATTGATAGCATACTGCAACATCAAACCTTATTAACTACTCCTGAGGTGATGTCGCCAAGTGCACAAGCAGTAAAACAGATGCAACAGTTTAAACAATCTTTTCAATTGATAAGATGAAAAAACAAGTTGCTGTCACATTAGGGTTAGTTGCAATTATTACATTGTTTGCTTTTACTGCTAAAGTGGACTTTTTATACCCTAAACATTTTCCTAAGCCATATTATAATTTTAACAACAACACATTAACAGAGCCTAAAATTCTTTTAGGCAAAGCATTGTTTTATGATCCGCTGCTTTCAAAAGATGGAAGTATTTCGTGCGCCTCGTGCCACAGCTCCTACAATGCCTTTGCACATACAGACCACGAACTAAGTCATGGTATAAACGACCAAATAGGATTTAGAAATGCACCAGCATTATTTAACTTAGCATGGCAACAAAATTTTATGTGGGATGGTGCAATCAATCACCTCGATATGCAAGCGCTTGCTCCAATTACTCACCCTAAAGAAATGGGAGAAAATTTAATTGATGTGGTAATTAAATTGCAGGCATCTCCGCTTTACAAAACACTTTTTAAACAAGCATTTAAGGATACAATTATTACAGGCGAACGATTACTAAAAGCCATGTCGCAATTTGAGCTAACCCTGGTATCTGCTAACAGTAAATATGATAAGGTAATGAAAAAGCAAACTGTTTTTACTGAACAAGAACTAAGTGGCTACACCTTATTTAAACAACATTGTAACAGTTGCCATGCAGAGCCTTTGTTCTCTAATTACGCGTTTGCAAATAATGGATTGCCAGTTGATTCTACCTTAAATGATTATGGCAAAATGAACATCACCCAAAAAAGTGAAGACAGTTTAATGTTTAAGATTCCAACTTTACGCAACTTAAGCTATACGTTTCCTTACATGCATGATGGCCGTTTTAAAAAGCTACACGAAGTACTTCAACATTACACAAAAGGTGTTAAACAGAGTGTTACTTTATCCCATCAGTTAAAAAATAACATCAACTTAACTTCTAACCAAAAAATAGATTTACTATCCTTTATACTTACCTTAAACGATTCGGCATTTGTGTTTAATCCAAATCATAAATATCCGCACCAAGTATTTAGTATAATTCCAAGCAAAAAACCAAACAATAAACTATAACAATGAAAAAACAATTCCTTTATGCATTTGCATTGCTGTGTGTTACACAATTGCAAGCACAAAGTCCGGCAATTACAACGTGGCTTCAAAACAACACACAAACTGGTACGTATTACGTTAGCGGTAATTCAACCAAAGTGAACAACAACATTTTGGTAAACTGCCAAAAAGTGGAATACAGTGCAAATAGTGTTTATGTTACTACCGCTGGTGTACCTGCATATCCAACAGGGCCATTTTTAGATAATAACCCGTCACAAGCCACTAATCAATCGGCAATTTTCAAGTTTCCATTATCACCATCTAAAAACAATGGCACTCCTACCAACACAAGCGGTGGAAACATTGGCGTTTTTATTAATGGTGTGGCTTTGTTTGATTACCGTGATGGGGTGGCTTGGAATACAACAACAAACTCTCTTTGTGGTGGACCCGGCAGAACGGCTTGTCCAGGTGGACCAATGACCACACAAGCTTGGAATCGCGATGCAGTATTGGCCGAAAAACCTGGTTTTGATTGCTCAAAAGGTCATCCCGCCAATGGGAATTACCACCATCACCAAAATCCATCAGCGTTTAAACTTGATTTAAATGTAATTTCAACCATCTGTAATTTATATGATGCAGACGGTTTGTACACCATTGATAGCGCAAAGCATTCGCCATTAGTTGGTTTTGCTTATGATGGCTTTCCAATTTATGGTGCATATGGTTTTAAAAACACGGATGGTACGGGTGGCATTACGCGCATAAAATCGGGATACCAATTGCGAAATATTACCACACGTACTACACATGCGAATGGAACAGACGTAAGTGATGGACCAGTTATTAGTGCTACCTATCCTTTAGGATATTTTAGAGAAGACTATGAATTTATTGCACATACGAATGAAGCTGATTATTTAGATGAGCACAATGGTCGTTTTTGTGTTACACCCGAGTATCCAAATGGAACGTATGCCTATTTTGCTACGGTTGATAAAAATTGGAATTCAGCTTATCCATATGCTGTTGGACCAACATATTATGGTGTTTTTGATATTAGAAAAGTAACATCAGTAACTGAAACAACTACTGTTTACAGCCCGGCAACAG
>JBILPP010000111.1:0-5854 GCA_044373765.1 Bacteroidia bacterium | reverse complement strand
TTGGTAAATTTCTTTTTAGACGAGGCCATGAAAGCTGGTTATGAAGAAATTGTACCCCCATTTTTGGTAAATGCTGAAAGTGGTTTTGGAACAGGACAGTTGCCGGATAAAGAAGGCCAAATGTACCATACCCAGGTTGATGATTTATATTTGATACCAACAGCAGAAGTGCCAGTTACCAATATGTACCGTGATGTAATTTTAAAAGAAGAAGATCTGCCACTTAAAAATGTGGCCTATTCTCCTTGTTTTAGAAGAGAAGCAGGAAGTTGGGGTGCACACGTGCGTGGATTAAACCGTTTACATCAATTTGAAAAAGTAGAAATTGTACAAATTGCTACACCTGAGCAATCGTATGCTATTTTAGATGAAATGGTAAAACACGTACAAGGTTTGTTAGAGAAACTTGAATTGCCATACCGTATACTTCGTTTATGTGGTGGAGATATGGGATTTACTTCAGCACTTACCTACGATTTTGAAACTTACAGCGCAGCACAACAACGTTGGTTAGAAGTAAGCTCCACATCAAACTTCGAAAGTTTTCAAGCCAACCGTTTAAAATGCCGTTATAAAACCAAAGATGGTAAAAATCAATTGGTACACACATTAAATGGAAGTGCCTTGGCATTGCCACGTATTTTGGCCACCATTTTAGAAAATAACCAAACACCTGAAGGCATTAAAATACCAAAGGCATTGGTGCCATATGTTGGTTTTGATATGATTAACTAAACATCATCATTTAAAATATATAAAAGCCACACAACAGTGTGGCTTTTTTTATATCGATTTTTTAGCGTTTTATATAAAAACAATGACAAGAAGTTAATGGTAAACACTTAAGTAAGTATACTTGCGTAAATGCTTAATGATAGAGAGTTAATTGAAGCTATTTTAGGTGGTGACGAAGCCGCTTTTAAAACGCTTTATACTATGTATACAAACATGGTGTATAACACTGCTTTAAGTATATTGCAACAACAAACGGAAGCAGAAGATATTACCCAAGATGTATTTATAGAAATACATAAATCAATCGGGAAATTTAGACACGATTCGTCCTTAAAAACTTGGATCTACAGAATAACCATAACCAAATGTTACGATTATTTAAAGAGACAAAAAACTAAGAAGAGATTTGCACAACTTACCTCACTATTTAATAGTGAAAATAAGTTAATTTATGATAAACCGCATTTCGACCATCCAGGTGTTACGCTTGAAAACAAAGAAAATGCAAGTGTATTGTTTTTGGCTATTAGAAAGCTTCCAATTAA
This sequence comes from Bacteroidia bacterium, assembly GCA_044373765.1. Classification (GTDB taxonomy): domain Bacteria; phylum Bacteroidota; class Bacteroidia; order UKL13-3; family UKL13-3; genus UBA6183. The sequence goes on along the minus strand of JBILPP010000111.1, from coordinate 4,574 downwards.
ACAACAAACTGCATTTACTTTAAGTAAAATTGAACATTTATCTTATAAAGAAATAGCAGAAATAATGAACACCACTTTATCAAGTGTAGAATCGCTGCTTTTTAGGGCAACTAGAAATTTAAGAGTCACGTTATCTGAATATTATAAAAATAAATAAGCAGTTAACGCAGGTATTGATGCTGTTATTCTTCTAAATAAGTGATGGAAACTTCAAACAATAAGTTAATAGACGAAACTGTGAATAGCATCCACAGTATTCAACGAGCGGAAACGTCTCCCTTTTTGTTCAATAAGATCATTAATCGAATTAAAGCGGGAACACCAGAACAAATTTATTACACGGGAGCTTGGTTTTTGCGCATCGCTGTTTCAGGAGTAGTTATTATTTCGCTAAATGCCATAACCATTTGGTCTGTAACAAAACAACCCCAAAAACAGGTTAATGAACAAATGGAATTGAACAAGATAACACAAGAATATTTTGGCAACGACAATGTATCTAGTTACTTTTATTAATCTATGTATCATGAGAATAAACAAAACTAAACTGTTGCTTACCTTGGTTATTTTACTAACCATGCTCAATGTAAGCACTATTGCTAGCATTTGGCGATATATCGACTTCAATACGTTATCTATGATAACAACACCCGCCCCAATGGGTGGACCGAAAGATTTTATCATTAGCAAACTTGATTTAAACGAAGAGCAACAAAAAGTTTTTGAAGAACTTCGTCAGGAGCATTTTCAAGAAATGAAAAATTTACAAGCCAACATTCGTATAGAAAAAGATGCCATGTACGACTTGTTAAAAAGTGACCAACCAGATACAACTGCTTCATACCATCACATTGCTTGTATTATGCAAAATGAAGAGAAACTTGAGCACATCACGTTTAATCATTTTAGAAAAGTGAGGGCTATTTGCACTGCTGAGCAACAACAACATTTTGATGTAATTATAGATGAAGTAATGCGTATGCTAATGAGACCACCGCGTCCGCAAGCACCAGGTGCAATGCATCAAAATAACCAAGCCAAAGATCAACATTATCCCTTACCATAAAACCAATTAACTGTTATGAAGTTATTAAAGAATATCGCCCTAAGCGATACAGGATTTGTATTTAATCCAGGCACTGGAGATTCTTTTTCAGTAAACCCAATTGGATTAAGTATCCTGAAAGATTTACAAGAAGGCAAATCGGAAGAAGCTATTAGGAACAGGGTAATTGAAGATTACCAAACGGATAATGAAACCATTGAAAAAGATTTATATGATTTTTTGAAAATGATTGAGCAATTTAACCTTACCGATTACAATGAGTAAGCGTAAGATTACAGTTGCTGTATCAGGTTTAAATAACATTGACAGTCCTGGACCCGGCATACCAGTTATTCGTGCACTAAAAGACAGCGAATTTTTTGAAATTCGAATCATCGGTTTATCATACGACACTATGGAGCCGGGTATTTATATGCACGATTTGGTAAATAAAACCTATCAAATACCACTGCCATCAGCTGGTCAACAAAGTTTACTTACTCGCTTATCATATATACATCAGCAAGAAAAAATTGATGTATTAATTCCCAATTTTGATGCGGAATTATTTAACTTCATAAAACTGCATGACACCCTAAAAAACATGGGAATAGATACATTTTTGCCCACACTGGAGCAGTTTGAAGAACGACAGAAATGGTCATTAAATACTTTTGGAGAAAAGTATGGCATTAAGGTGCCAAAAAGTAAACAAATTAATAGTACAGCCGAAATACACGCATTAACTAATGAATTTGGATATCCATTAGTAGTTAAAGGCAAATTTTATGATGCAACAGTTGCCTATTCGCCTGAACAAGCCATGGCAGCATTTAACAAAATAAGCGGTAAGTGGGGATTACCCATAATAATACAACAATTTACACCTGGAATAGAAGTTAACCTTACCGGAATTGGCGATGGAAAAGGGAATTTAATAGGCGCTGTACCAATGCGCAAAACTTATATTACAGATAAGGGTAAAGCTTGGGCTGGTATAGCATTAGAAGACGAAACGCTTATGAATATTGCTCGCAATATGGTAAAAGGAAACAATTGGAGAGGTGGATTTGAACTAGAAATGATAAAAACAGACAAGCGAGAATATTATTTGATTGAGATTAATCCGAGGTTTCCCGCATGGGTTTATTTAGCAGTTGGTGCGGGACAGAATCATCCCGAAGCACTAGTTAGGTTGGCACTTGGCGAAGACGTTAAGCCTTATGAAAGCTATGAGTCAGGAAAAATGTTTATTCGTTACTCATACGATAAAATTGTTGACCTCAAAGAATTTGAAACAATTTCTACCCTAGGAGAATTATAACTATAATTAAAATTAAAGATGAAAAAGCAAATATACGAACGCCCCTTAATACAAAGAATCAATACTGGAATGATGAATAAATTCGGTACCAAAACAGAATATGCTCCTGTTAGTCATATTGATGGTTTGGCAGTAAAAGATTTGATAAAGGAATACGGATCTCCCCTATTTGTGCTAAGTGAGGAAACCATAAGAAATACATACAGAGAAGCTGTTCGTGCGTTTAAAACAAGATATCCCAAAGTGCAATTCGCATGGAGTTATAAAACCAATTACATCAATGCCGTGTGTAATATATTCCATCAAGAAGGATCATGGGCAGAAGTTGTTTCGGGGTTTGAATACCAAAAAGCAATTAACAACGGAGTACCAGGACCAAAAATCATTTTTAACGGGCCTGATAAAAGTGATGATGATTTAAGACGTGCAATAACCAATAACTCCCCTATCCATATTGATCATCTTGATGAACTTTATCGTTTAACTGAATTGGCCGAAGAAATGAATAAACGTCCGAATGTTGCTATTCGCGTAAATATGGATACAGGTATTTATCCAATGTGGGATCGTTTTGGATTTAACTACGAAAACGGACAAGCATGGGATGCAATCAATAAAATAATTTTAGGTAATCGACTTGAGTTAATCGGTGTTCATTGTCACATCGGAACCTTCATGCTATCGCCTCAAGCATATGCTACAGCAGCTTATAAATTATCTGATTTGGCATTGGGGATAAAAAAGAAATTTGGCAAAACAATTCACTATATAGACATGGGTGGAGGATTTGCATCTAAAAATACGTTAAAAGGCTCTTTTCTTCCGGGTGCAGACACCACTCCTACCATAGATCAATTTGCAGAATCTATCACCACCGCTTTACTAAATGCAGGATTTACCGAAAATGACTTACCACTTCTAATTTTAGAAACAGGCAGGGCACTTATTGATGAGGCAGGTTATTTATTGGGAAGCGTGCTTGCAAACAAACGCTTAAGCGATGGTAGAAGAGCCACTATTATGGATTTTGGTGTAAACATTTTGTTCACCTCTTTTTGGTACGATCATAAAATTAGTCCTGCGCAAGAGTTTAGTTCTTATACAGAAGACACCGTAATGTATGGCCCATTGTGTATGAATATTGATGTAGTGAGAAGCCATATTACCTTGCCACCTTTAAGAAAAGAAGACCATGTAGTTGTGCATACAGTTGGTGCATACAACATGACGCAATGGATGCAGTTTATTGCCATGCGACCTGCTGTAGTAATCATTGGTAAAGATGGCAAATCGCACTTAATTCGTAACAAAGAAACCATAGAAAACATTGAATCGAGTGAAGTAATGCCAGATTTTTTAAAAAAGCATGAACTTGCATCTGGAATTTTAAAATAACAACGATTGAAAAGCCTCATTCAATTATTCGGAAAAGGATTTATAAATAGTTACTCGCAATTGTTTTTCGCTGATAGTAAAACATTTGCGTGGCTGCTATTGCTATCTTCATTTGTTAATCCCATTATGGGAATTAGCGGGGCGTTAGCAACCATTTCGGGTTTGTTTTTTTCATATTGGATTGGATTAAATAGGACCCATATTGGCCACGGTGTATATAGTTATAATGCATTAATGATTGGGCTCGTTTTAGGTGCACAATACCAAATTACATCATCATATATGATGCTGTTATTGGTTGCTGCAATACTTAGTGTAATTATTGCGGTTTGGTTCAATACAATTTTGGCCAAATACCAATTACCTTCATTAAGTTTATCTTTTTTAGTCAGTCTTTGGTTAATTACTATTGGGCTCCGAACATATAATAACATCACACTTAGCGAAAGTGGAATTTATAGGTACAACGATTGGTATTTAATAGGGGGTGATTATTTAGTAAACTTCATGAATAAAATGGAGGAAATACAACTTCCTGAAGTGATTGACGTCTATTTAAAATCACTATCAGCAGTATTCTTTCAATACAACATCATTGCCGGCTTCCTAATTTTAGTTGGATTAATCATTTGGTCGAGAATAGCATTCATACTTTCCATCATCGGATTTAGTATAGGATACCTATTTTATTTTGGCTTGTCGGGAGAATTCTCTCAACTTTATTATAGTTACATCGGATTTAACTTTATACTTACAGCCATAGCATTAGGAGGTTTTTATCTGATACCTTCACGTGCCTCATTTATTTTA
>JBILPP010000110.1:0-5855 GCA_044373765.1 Bacteroidia bacterium | reverse complement strand
GAGTTATATATTAAATTGTATAACCATACCAAAAACAAAAACTACCTAAGTTTTGCTTTAAAGTATGCTGAATTAATGAGGCACAAACCCATAACACAAATTGGAGTAAATCAACGCTTGTATGCATCATTAAACCTGATGGTAAATATTGAACAAGGAAGCAAGCTTACTTTAAACCAATCGCCTGATTATTTCAGCAAATTGATTACACAACCAGAGTATGTGGCTCAGTTTTTAAGTAAAAGTGAAGCATTGGTTTCCTATTTTTGCTACAATAATTCAGAAAGTGATTCGCTAACTTTTTTAGTGCAATGCATTGAGCAAAACAAACAACAAAGTTTAATATTAAAAGTTGATAAAGCCCAACTTGGTAATCTTCCCGATGATATATTTAACAGCATTGAAAACAACAACATAGAGGAATATAAAAACAAAGCCTACAAAGGATATTTACTGCTGCTAAAATCTGTTCTTAAAAGATTAAATCCTGAGGTTAAAAAACTGATTATTATTCCCCCAGCATATTTCAGCAAACCAATTCAATTTGACGGTTTTGTGAGCAACAAATCAGGTAACGACTATGCGCATTTAAATTATGTATTTAATCAAATCAACATCAGTTATGCAACCTCATTAACACATTTTGTAACATATAAAAAGAAGGCCGTTTTTATTGATAAGGTTACCATATGGAACCCAGATTACACCAACACCGACTTAGCTGAAATTACAGAGGTAGGTAATATCAACAACAACATTGCAAAATATTTTAACACGAAAATTATAGATTACTCATCCAAAAAAGAACTTGCTGAGGGTTTATTAAATAGTAAAATATTACAAATATCGGCTCATGCAAACGCCAACTCCGATTATTTAGAACGACCAATAATATATACCGCACTTAATAACCAAGACAGTGTTTTATACGACATTGACTTTGAACAACTAAAATCAAAAAACTCTTTAGCGGTATTTGCCGCTTGTAAAAGCAATGTAGGAGTGATGCAGCATAATGGAACCATTGATGGATTTACGCGTGCCACTTTATCAGCAGGTGGTGCGGGAACTGTTTGTGCATTAAGAAACGTGGAAGAAAGTATAACAACCAAACTGCTAGGTATATTTTATAAAAATTTAGCTTCTGGTCACTCTTCTTCAGATGCGTTGTATTTAGCAAAAAAAGAAATTAAGAAATCTAACAGCAATCCTAAAGTCTGGCAATCATTTATTTACACGGGATCCGATCAAAATTTTATTAGTGAAAAAGCAGGCATTAAAGATTGGTATCCAATATTTTTTGCCGTGTTTTTTGCAGCTTGTGTCTGGCTATTAATAAAGGTGAATTTTAATTGATTTTATACGTTGAGCCTCTAGCGCATCTAATGGTTTAATATTATTCAAAACGTCCTTTGCCTGATCTAATTTACCTAACTCAAAATAGACTGCTGCAAGTCGAATTTGTGCTTTAGAATAAAAAACAGAAGTAGCGGGCACCTCTTTTAATTTTTTTAAACTTTCGTCATAATTTGCTGTAAGCTCATTGCAAATAGCAGCATAGTAAGTACCTGTATCTGAATTCAGCTTTTCAAAATTAATTAAAGCCGCTTTGTAATCACCTTTTTTATATTGGGCCATACCCTTATTAAGCCAAACATCTTCATTTGATAAATAAATAGGTAATGCATCATCTACCATATGTATAGAATCCTTGTTGACGTAATAGTTAATCAAAAGGCCTGAAACCAATAGCAGAGTTGCGGCTGCAGCCATTACCCAACTTGGTAAATGAAGTAACCTTTTAAACTTAATTTCTTTAGGTTTTAATAATTTTATATCCAAAACAAAAGAACGCAACGCCTCACGAGGATTCTTATCAAGGTGATTGTTTAAAAAAAGTTTAATTCCAATAATATCATCATCATCACCTTGATAATTGTTTATAAACTCTAATACCAGCTCCCACTCGTTGAATGTACCTTTTTGAGCAATATTTATAATTTCGTCAATTTTATAGGCATGCATGATTGTATACGTTTATCAGTAAAACGATTAAAGGTGTTGAAATGTACTTGCGAATTTTCTTTTTAGCAGAAGAAAGTTGATTTCTGACAGTGTTGTAACTCACATTTAGTTTTTGGGCAATTTCTTCGTGCGAATAACCTGCATAATGTAAACTGGTTACTTTTTGCTCACTTTCGTGCAACTGGCTAATTACTTTATCAACCAATTGTTTATCCCATACACGTTCAGCGTCTGATTGAATGTAAACATCTTGATACGTACCATCAGCCAAATGACGTTCAACAATTGTTTTATGCTTTATTAAGTCAAGGGTATGGTTCTTTGTAACAGTAATAATCCATCCCGTAAATCCTTTTGGTTGATCAGGAACTTGTAGTTTTCGTTTTTCTATGCTCATATTAATGAGTTTTTCAAAAACGTCCATTAGCACATCTTTTGATTCTTGAGAATTTTGCAGATATCGATAAGCCACCATAGATAACCTCACCGCATATACATCATATATGTGGCCCAATGCTTTATTATCGCCAGCTATAAAGTCTTCTATGTGTTTATTTTTAATGAGGATATTCAACTTTGTGAAATTAAATTTTTTTTTCAATAGTACAAATCAAATTCTCACTCGTATTATATGTAGTTAAGTTGGTAAATGCAGCCTAAACCATTGGCTGCAGTTAGCCTGTTCGCATTAACCCCCCAGCATTCCGCTACATAAACTCTGTATAATAGTTTTTGTAGCGGTTTTGCTTTTACTTTAATCTAACTTTTATCAGTATTTAAAGCTAATCTGTATTTTTGTGTATTTTCGACCAAAAGTAAATCACTATGGAAGTAAAAGATTGCAACGGAACTTTATTAAACGAGGGAGATTCAGTTCACTTGATAAAAGATTTAAAATTAAAAGGCTCTTCAGGCATATTAAAAAGAGGAACAGTAGTTAAAAATATAAAACTTACGGATAACGATGAAGAAATTGAAGGCAAGGTAGAGAAAACAATGATGGTGTTAAAGACTTGTTTTCTAAAAAAATCATAAGCGATTGGGGAACTCTCCGTATCAAAAACTCCTTTTGTAGCGTCATCAATTCTTTTTCCTTCATATTTATAATAAAATCAGGCTGTACAAATATTAAACTAATGACTAAAAGGTAATTAATCGTAAATTAATTACCTTTTAAGGTGTCTCATTGCGCTGCTTAATCGTTATTGATTAATTTTCCAATAAACATACTCATATCACCAACCGCAATTTTCAACTGTCTTATCCATGTCATTGGGCAAGCCCATTAATGCCCAAATTATATCAAGTATTTCAAGAAGAAGAAATAGGATATCTAGTGTTGCAAACACCATTTTTTTATTTACAACCAGATTTCTGCCACCCATTTAATTTCGTGGTATTTCAGGAGCGTGTGAAGACAATTTAGATAATACTATAAAACCTTACAACATTTAACCTCCTCCATGTTATAAAGAGCGTTACATATAACCAAAATGGATAGATGAAATGGAAATATTATACATGACATTCAAGGTGTAAATGAGTAAATAGAAATAGTGCATTTTGTTCAACTTATATACTTTGCGTACAATTGTTTATTATTGAAAACGAAATAAAAAATCAGAACAAATGAAAAATAAACTTATAATAGCAAGTGCCCTGGTTGCACTAACAACATCTGCCTTTATATACAACACGGTAAATAAAGGTGTAGAGGTAAATGCAATCGATAAAAAAATGCCTCCAGTAAACGACTTCTTTCAATTCTCTAATGGGAATTGGATAAAAAACAATCCTATACCAGCTTCAGAAGGCAGATGGACTGCATTTAATATAGTAGCGGAGAGAAACAACATATTATTAAAACAAATTCTAGAAACTGCAGCACAAACTAAAAGTGCAGACCCTGAAAGTGCACAAGGTAAAGTAGGAATATTTTATCGTGCGGCCATGGATACTATTCAATTAAATAACCAAGGTTTTAGTATTATTCTTCCAATACTAAAACAGATTGACCAAATTACAAATCCTAACGAAATTGCCGAACGTATCGCCCAATTACACATGATGGGAATTCCGGCTGCATTTGGTTTTGATATTAGCCAAGATGTTAAAAACAGTAGTGTTTACACCTCTTATTTAGCACAAAGTGGTTTAGGATTACCCGATAAAGATTACTACTTAAAGTCGGACAACCGTAGCCAAGATATTCGAAAAGCTTATGTGGATTACATTAACGAAATGTTTACAATGGCCACTGGCCAAAATGACGGTACCATTGGAAAAAATGTTTTGCAATTTGAAACAGATATGGCGCAAAACTGCATGAGCAGAACCGAACGGAGAAACATGGAAAAGCAATATAATCCGTTAACACCGGAGGAGTTGATCAACAAATATTCAAACATTGCATGGGTGCATTATTTCGAGCGAATTGGATTAAACACAAATAAGGTTAAGCATTTTATTGTAATGCAACCCGATTACTTTTTTCATTTAAATACAAGTATGAATGCCAATTTAGAAGTTTGGAAAACATACTTAAAATGGAAAGTAATAAATGCGAGTTCCCCATACCTACATAGCAAAGCGGTTAATACCAATTTTGCTTTTTACGGAACAAAACTAACAGGAACCAAAGAACAAAAACCACGTTGGAAAACAGTTATTGGCCATGCCAATAATATGATTGGCGAATTGGTGGCGCAAGAGTATGTTAAGGTTGCCTTTACACCAGAAAGCAAAAAACGGGTAAACGAAATGGTTGATAACCTTCGTGAAAGTTTTAGAGACCGCATCAATAAATTAGATTGGATGAGCGCACCTACTAAAACCAAAGCAATAGAAAAACTGAACTCTTTTACGCGTAAATTAGGTTATCCTGATAAATGGACCGATTTAGCTCAATTAAAGGTATCAGGTGAAAGTTATATTGCCAATTACTTCAACAGCAGTGAATTTTGGTTTAAGTACAACCTTAATAAACTTGGCAATCCAGTTGATAAAGATGAGTGGGAAATGTTACCACAAACGGTAAATGCATATTATAATCCAGTGAATAATGAAATTGTTTTCCCGGCTGCCATTATGCAACCTCCTTTCTTTGATGCGAAGGCTGATGATGCTGTAAATTATGGAGCTATTGGAGCAGTAATTGGACATGAGTTTAGCCATGGATTTGATGACCAAGGCAGCAAATATGATGCACAAGGTAACCTTAATGATTGGTGGACTGCCGAAGACCGCAAGTTATTTGATGAGCGTACTAAAGTATTGGTAAACCAGTTTAATCAGTTTGAAGTACTTGACAGTGTGTTTGTAAATGGCGAACTAACATTAGGCGAGAACATTGCCGATCTTGCAGGTTTAACTGTTTCTTACGATGCTTACTTGCGTTCATTAATTGGAAAACAAAGGACCAATATTGATGGTTACACACCAGAACAACGTTTCTTTATTGGTTTTGGTCAAGTATGGAGAGGACATGCACGTCCTGAGTTTTTACGTCAGCAAGTAGTAACAGACCCGCACTCCCCTGCTAAATTCCGTGTGTTAGGTCCTTTAAGCAACATGCCTCAATTTTACAATGCCTTTGGTGTTAAAAAAGGTGATGGCATGTGGCGTGATGAAAGCGCAAGAGCCAAAATTTGGTAACATAAAAATGTTTGAAGTTAAAAAAAGCGTCCCGAATTTTTCGGGGCGCTTTTTTTTATCACTGAATGAATTTGCGTACTGGCGCTGTTTTAATATATTTGCCAAACATTACCTAATGCTGCGGTGGTGGAATTGGTAGACACGCCACCTTGAGGGGGTGGTGCCTTAAGTGGTGT
>JBILPP010000109.1:0-5867 GCA_044373765.1 Bacteroidia bacterium | reverse complement strand
ATAAGTAATATAAGATTAAACGAATGTGAATAGTACTTTAAATTGAATTGCTTAGTTTTGGACTTGAGTTATGATTGAAAAATTAAAAGCCTTAGAAAAAGAATTAGAAAGTATTGTGTTAAACAATACTGATGAAACCGAGCAGTTTAGATTAAAATATTTAAGCCGAAAAGGTTTATTAAACGATTTATTCGAAGAATTTAAAACCATACCAAACGATCAGAAAAAAGAAGTTGGTAAGGTAATGAATTTAGTTAAGCAAGCTGTACAATTAAAGTTTGACGATGCGCAAGCAAAGTTTGAAGAAATAATCGAAGATAATTCCACAGATCAGGATTTAACTTTGCCACCAGAACCTGTAAAATTAGGTTCTCGTCACCCATTGGTTTTGGTTGAAAAACAAATTGCAGATATATTTTCAAAATTAGGATTTAGCCTTTCATATGGGCCAGAAATAGAGGATGATTGGCATAATTTTTCAGGATTAAATTTCCCTGAAAATCACCCTGCTAGGGATATGCAAGACACTTTTTTTATTGATAAAGAAATTGCTTTGCGTACCCATACTTCTAGTGTTCAGGTCAGGTTAATGGAAAATCAAAAACCGCCTTTACGTGCTATAATGCCCGGACGTGTATACCGTAATGAAGCTATATCTGCAAGGGCACATTGTTTCTTTCACCAAGTTGAAGGAATTTATATTGATAAAAATGTATCCTTTGCTGATTTAAAACAAACACTTTACCATTTTGTAACAGAAATGTTTGGTAAAGAGTTTAAAATACGCTTTAGACCGAGTTACTTCCCTTTTACAGAACCTAGTGCCGAAATGGATATTTCGTGCATTATATGCAAGGGAAAAGGCTGTAATGTGTGTAAACACACTGGTTGGGTTGAGATATTAGGTTGTGGTATGATAGATCCAAATGTTATGCAATCGAATGGGATAAATCCCGATGAATATAGTGGATTCGCATTTGGCATGGGTATAGAACGCATAACCATGTTAAAATATAATGTAAAAGACTTACGTGTATTTTCTACCAACGATGTTCGGTTCTTACAACAATTTGAAAGCGAATAAATAAATATTTTCCCGCTTCGCGGTTAATAATAAAGATAGGTTCGAGTATTTAAAATAGTACTCGAACCTTTTATTTTTATACGAACACATAATAACCGTCAACTACTTTTCTTTTTATCTGCAGTTTGTGTTAAAGCGGATGCGGCAATCTTTTTAACATGCTTAGGTGTTTTAGGGTTTTGTAGCAATTTACCTGCGGTACTTGCTACTTTCTTAGATGTTTTCTCGTTTTTAGCCATGGTAAAAATATTTAAATGGTAATTAATAAGAACTCCAACCTCCATCAACCACAAGTACAGTCCCGTTAATAAAACTGGCATCATCGCTTGCTAAAAATAACGCAGCAGCGGCAATTTCGTTTGGTTCACCTATTCGTGGATTTAACGCCATTCCCGTCATTATTCGGTCTTGAACCATGGGTGTTATTTTAGTCATGTCAATGGTTTCGCCAATACTTGTTGCCACTGCTCCTGGAGCAATAGCATTACATCTAATTCCCGTTTTAGCGTACATGTGCCCTGTATTTTTAGTTAATCCAATAAGCGCATGCTTACTTGTTGTATATGCAGCTCCAGCTACACCACCTTTTAACCCACCTATTGAAGCAATATTAATGATGTTACCACTGCCGTTTTCCATAAATATTTTGATCGCTGCACGCATGGCTTTAAAAGGGCCATCCACATTAACTTTCATCACATGATCCCAAGTTTCATTATCAACCTCGCCTACTGGCTGGAAATTATCCATTACTCCCGCGTTATTTACCAATATGTGTAGTGTTCCATAAGTGCTTTTGGCTAAATTTATCATGGCATCAACATCAACCTCATTAGACATATTGGCTTTAATGGTAGTAATAATGCCACCCATTTTTTTTACCTCAGTACCTAAGGTGTTTAAACGGTCTTGATTTATATCTGCAGCAATTACTTTACATCCATTATTTACAAATAATAAAGCAATTGCTTTGCCCATACCGGCACCAGCGCCTGTAATTATGGCTACCTTATTTTCAAGTTTTTTCATAGTTAAGGAGATTAAATTGTTAAGTAAATTTAACTTTAATACTTACCACAAAAAATGATATTTAATAGTTAGCCAGATAAGCAGAATATAATGCGGTTTAACCCTCCATTGCTTGGTATAAAAATTCGTTTAAGGGGGCAATTGTTTTAAAAACTTCAACCATTTTATTAGAAAAATCAGGCGCTACTAAATCTTTATCGCTTAATTTATACTCAGCTATAAAACTTTTGTGTTTGATAAACTGAATCATTGGATTATCTGCTTCGTATCCCTTTGGTGGACGTTTAAGGCTCTCGCCACTTAGCTTACCAAACGTGGTTTTAAATGTTTTATTTGATACAATGTCAACAAACGCTTTGGCATTATAATCTATCTCTTGTCTAATAGCAGCAAGTTTTTCGGGCATGGGCATGTATGATCCACCAGCAATAAAACAAGCCCCTGGCTGGATGTGTAAATAGTAACCACAAAAATCATCACGCTTGCCACCCTTGCTCAAGCTCATACCAAAATTGGTTTTATACGGAGATTTATCCTTGCTAAATCTAGCATCGCGGTTAATACGAAAAATACATTTTTTGGGTTCGAGTTGTGCCACATCTTTATCAAAATTACCCATCAACCCAATGGCTTCTTCAGTAAACGTTAACCAGTTTTTTCTTATGCCATCGTAGGTTTTGCGGTTTTCGTCAAACCATTCTTTGTTATTGTTTAATTCTAAATTTTTTAAGAAAGTAAGCAGCGCTTTAAAATCCATGATAAATAATTTTAAAGCAATTTAGTTATTTGATTATTTTCGCCACAGCATTGGTGAAAAGTTGAGGCAATTGACGATAAGTTTTTTGTGCCGCAATATTTAACCAACAAATTTATTTATGGCAGATAGAGAAAGACCAAGTTTTGAAGATAGCAACAACGTTACTGTTCAACGTTGTTTTTTTGCATACGAATATGCACGACCATTTGTTGAGGGAAAAACAACAGCCGATATCGGTTGTGCCGATGGCTATGGAACTCAGTATTTAGCAGATTTTACCAAAGCAACCGTTGGGGTTGATTACAGTGAAGAAACCCTGGTAGAAGCGCGAAAAAAACACGCATCAAAAACAAACCTTACTTTTAAATCTGGCTCTGTTCCGCCAATACCTTTAGATAATGAAAGTGTTGAAGTGGTAACTGCATTTCAGTTTATAGAACACATACAAGATAGACTAGCATTTATTAAAGACGTGCATCGTATCTTAAAACCAGGTGGCGTATTCATGTGTTCAACGCCCAATATAAAAATGAGTATTGCTAGAAATCCATTTCATGTGCATGAATATACTTTTGATGAAATGAAAAGTGAAATGGCAAAAGTGTTTCCCGACTTTGAAATTATGGGTGTACAAGGCAATGCTGCGGTTAATAAATACTACGAAGCCAATGCCAAATGGGCTAAGAAAATCTTGCGCTTAGATCCGCTTGGTTTACACAAAATTATTCCTGCAAGTTGGTTGGTGGCTCCGTATAACTTTTTAACCACCATCATGCGCAAAAACCTAAAAGAGCAAAACACCGATACCCTAAACATCACCACAAAAGATTTCTTTTTGAGCAAAGAAAACCTAGACAATACCTGGGACATATTTGTGATCGCAAGAAAAAAATAGTGGTGGATAAATTCGATACTAACTACTTTAAAAGGAGCGAATAAATTCGAAAAAGGTTTAATGAATAGAACGTTATAATGTAGTTTAGCGAACTTAAGGAGGATTATTTCCTGAATTCACTTTTACCTTCTCTGCATATCCTTTCGATACTCGCGCCTCTCCGGGCCCGAACAATGCGAACTCGAGGTAGCTGTAACTTATGCGAAGTAAACACCTTCAATGCTGCAATAAAAACATAATGCAGAAGCTTGTGAAAAGTATTATAGCGAAGTCGTGAGCACTGTGGTTTAAATATTAGAAGCATGAAGAGCTAAGTCTAAGCCATAGTGTAGGATTTTTAAAAATTAATGATTAAAGCATCAGCTATTTCGAGTGCGAAACGTAGTGAAGCGTATCGAGAAATGGGTGCTCAAAACCATGTTACCCATTATAAATCAAGGGTAATTATAACAAGCGAAAAACATAAAGCAAATACCTTTACTGAATTAACCTTCCTTGTGCAGCTTTGTTAACAGCTTAAGGCCGTTGTGCAATAGCTTTAATAAAAAATGTTTTTTCGGGTTTCGACAAATCCTAACAACAAACGTTTTAACGTTCTAGGTAATACCTCAGGCTTTCCCAGTAATGTTGTAGCCAAAAGGTTTTAATCTCGGCTATAAAAGCTTCAGGAATATTGGTATGAAACAACGCTAATGTGCAAGTTCCATCTGCATTATCTGTAAAGATTATTGCAGCTTCGCTTATGTGATTTTGGGGCCAGTTTGCATCAAGCCAAGTCAAACTCCAAATAATTTTTTTACCCCTTTCCAGAACAACCGCTTTTCCTACAATAGCCCCGTCTTTTAAACTAACGCTGTCACCTTCCATATCGCTTACAAACACATCATCTCCGGTAAAAGAACCATGTCTACGTTCGTCAGTTAATATGGTATAAATATCAAGCGCGGTGGTATTAAATATTTCGCTCTGGTGTAAATCGGTCAGTAACATGTTTCAAACATAACCATAATCTCAAATTCGGCCATACAAAAATCGGCTCAAGGTATCGATTGGATTAAGGAAGGTGAAATCGCATGCGCTTTGAATATATCACACCAAATAATTCTAATGAAAAAATGGAGAGCTATTTTAAATCAGCACTTAATAGAGCATACATTACTAATAGGTAAATGATAATAATACCACCCGTAACTAAGAAATAAGCCTGTAATATAAATCCTGATAATGATATAAAAACCAGTTGAGCAGCTAGTATCACTATAAAAAACAGCATTGATATCAACCTTGCAGACCAGTTTTTTCTTTTATCATCTAACGACACCGATGTCAATCCAACAAGGGTTATTAGAAACGAAACAAATGAGCATATAGTAATAATCAATTTGCCATCTTCTGAAGCGTAAAATGAAATAAAGAATGCCAGTAAACCAGATAGGATAATCGAAAGGGTAGCGGTGAAGGTATTAGTTTTCATAATCTATCTATTAAATATTGTATTCCACGTATTAATATCTAAATATATTCTGCAAGTATCTCTAACAATTGCGCAATTAACCTTAAACGTCTCGTTAGTGCCCTGTATAGTTCTTTGATATGTAATAGACCAGCTTTCTTTAGAAATACTTTTTATTCCTACTCTTTTCATTGCATAGCCAAAACCCGTGCTTGAGAGTAATTTGTGAAAATCATGATCAGTTTTCTTGTCTCTGAATGGTCCATAAAAGAACGTTGACATTTTTTCGTATTGTTGATTTTTATGGAGAGTTTTCAGGTATGTAAGTATATCGGCACTGTAAAAACATAACGGATTTTTAAAAAGGCAATATTCTTCAGATAAAGACCTTACCGAACTAGATATAATAATTAAACAAATAATAAAAAGCCGTTTCATTTATGTTATTTTAATTGCGGTGGCATCAAGGAAAACAGCCTTGCTACATCTGGTATTTGTTTTGCAAGCATCCAACCCGGAATACCACCATGCCAAATCATTGTTTCTTCAGAAATTCTTTTTGCTAAAATATGACTACTCAGTTCTGTTTCTGTAAATGGTCCTTGCGGAATATCGTTTACCAAAGCATAGAAATGTATTGGTTGTGGCA
>JBILPP010000006.1:0-19248 GCA_044373765.1 Bacteroidia bacterium | reverse complement strand
ATTGGTCCGTATTACTAACCTCAATTTTTAAGTTTTTCTTTTCATCAAGCCTTTTACCTTTAGACCATTCACTACTGTCCAATTGCGCTAGTGAATTATCAATCTCATTACTTAGTATTTGGGCTATATTTATTCTTGAAAATAAACTTGAGTCAGTGTTCAACAAGTTAAGGGCATTAATGGCTATATTGGGATTATAACCAGCCTGAATAACCAATTTTAGTGCTACACCATCAGCTTCGTATTCGTTTTCTTTTGAATGAATGAGATTACGGTAATTTCGACCAACGTAATTATCTGTATTTATTTCAGCTGTTGCAATTTTGTTTTGTAGCTCAATTTCTTTTAAAGCATGTTGCTTCATAACATGCGCAATTTCATGTGCTATAATAAACGCAAGTTCTGATTCTGTTTTTAGATGGATAACTAATCCCTGATTGAGATATATACTTCCATCAATAAAAGAGAGCGCATTGGCCGACAAATCTTTAACACACCATACTTTAATTTTTTGAATTAGGGTTGGTTCGTTTTGCAATAATTTACCAGCTATTGAGTTTAGGTATACTTCCCAATTTTTATCACTAATAATTCTACCATTTTTAATCAGGTTAAACTTTTCTATTGCAACGGCTGCTATAATCTCTTTTGACTTTGTTTCATCAAATCCTTTCGGAAAATTCACATTGCTTTTTACTTCTTCGTAATGATTTACTTGTTGACAGAAGGTATTTCCGGATAAGCCCCAAAAAACAAATAAAAGGATCAGGTTTGATAGTTTAAATTTAACGGTCATATTAGTAGGCTTTTCTATTGTTTACCCAATTTGAATTGCTAGGTTCATCTATGCCTTTATTGTTTAAATTAGCGTTATTAGATGTTTTTTTATTTCCGTTAGTAAACAAAACACTTGCGGCCAAAGCTGCAACAACTTCGTGATCAAATGTTGGTTTTAGTTGTTCTGGATGAAAGTGTTTATCAATAAACTTGGTGTCGAAATTACCATTAATAAATGCGGGGTGTTGCATCACATATTTACCAAATTGCAGTGTGGTTTCTATGCCAGTAATATGGTAATCGTCTATTGCGCGAATCATTCTACTGATGGCTTCTTCACGGGTTTTACCGAAAGTAATTAATTTAGCTATCATTGGGTCGTAGTGAATAGGAATTTCCATGCCTTCTTCAAAACTATCATCAACCCTAACTCCATAACCTTGCGGTGTTTTGTAGGTATTTAGCTTGCCAATATCTGGTAAAAAATTATTCATTGGATCTTCAGCGCAAACACGCAATTCAATAGCATGGCCATGTATGCTCAACTCATCTTGTGTGTACCCAAGTTTTTCTCCATTAGCAACACGTATTTGTTCTTTAACTAAATCTAAACCTACTATTTGTTCGGTTACGGGATGTTCTACTTGTAGGCGCGTATTCATTTCCAAAAAGTAGAAGTTTAATTGTTCATCAACCAAAAATTCTACAGTTCCTGCACCTGTATAATTGCATGCTTTAGCAACATTAACTGCTGCTTCGCCCATTGCTTTTCTTATTTCAGGTGTTAAGCAACTTGATGGTGCCTCTTCAATTAATTTTTGGTGTCTACGTTGTATGCTGCATTCTCTCTCAAAAAGATAAACAATATTTCCGTGGTTGTCGCCTAATATTTGTATTTCTATGTGGCGAGGAGAGCCAACATACTTTTCAATAAAAACGGCATCATCACCAAACGCTGATTTTGCTTCGCCTTGTGCCATTTTTATTTGTTCTTCAAACTCTTCATCTTTTTCAACAACACGCATTCCCTTGCCACCACCTCCTGCAGAGGCTTTAATTAAAACGGGATACCCAATAGAAGCTGCAATTCGTTTACCTTCTTCAATATCTCTTAACGCTTCTTGTGTGCCAGGCACCATGGGTACATTAAACTTAGATACAGCTTGCTTAGCCCCAATTTTGCTTCCCATGGTTCTCATGGCATCACCAGTTGGACCAATGAAAGTGATTCCGGCAGCAGCTACCATATCGGCAAAAACTGCGTTTTCACTTAAAAAACCGTAACCAGGGTGTATTGCATCAACGCTTAAATTTTTACATACTTCAAGTATGGTATCCATTTTCAGGTATGATTGAGCAGATGCTGCTGGACCAATACAAACGGCCTCATCTGCATATCTTACATGAAGCGCATTTCTATCTGCTTCACTATATACTGCAACCGTTTTAATTCCCAATTCTTTGGCAGTTCGCATAACGCGTAATGCTATTTCGCCACGGTTTGCAACTAATATTTTTTTCATGATTAAATATTCTTGAATAACTAAATAAAACAAAGCGCAAATATATACGCCTGCATTATTTTTTAATAAACTTTTAGCGGCCGTCTAATCTCTCCGAATACCAGATTAAAGCCAAGACGTAAACTCATAAATTGGAATTGGTCGGGTTTTAAATAGGCGAGTACATTATCTTGTATCAAATACCATTGTACTGATCCCATCTTTAGCGACCAGCCTAACCCAACATTTGTATAACCATTACCAATAATACTGTAGTTGGCCGTAAGGTGAAATCCATCCCCGATTTTGCGTGCATAACTTAAAGTGTAAGCCGGTAAAATTGAACCAAGTAAGTAACGACCTTGTATTACTGCCCCAATTGTGTTGCGCCTATTAAACTTGTAATTGGCTGTTATATAAAAACGCCAAGGCATAAATGTGGTAAAACTATTTGCACTTACATTGGGCTTAAGTAAATTGAATAAACTATCTAAATAAGCATCTAGCTTTTGGCCATTATCTAATTGCTCCTTGTTGAATCCATTGGTTCTAACATCGGCATTATTAATGCTGTAATTACTTACGTTATTGGTCCAATTAATAAATCCAAAATCAATAATAGATGCACCTAAAGTTAATCGGTTGTTTACGTCATAAGTTAAACCAAGGTCGATTCCTGCACCAAGGTTGCCCATGGAATAAAAGTTTTTAGCATCTATTGCTTTTTCATCGCTTGTACTTGCTCTGCCGTTAACACTGTCTGTTAATACACCAATACTTGCTGTATTAATAACGCCACCTGCAATAACCGATATTTCTTCTGTTGGTGTTTTGGGTTGATTCAGTTTTAATGTAAAATCTTTTGTTTGTGCTACACCAACTCCTTGGTATAATTTTGCTCTGCCACCAACATTAAATCTATAGAAGTTACGTGCCATACTAAAACCAAGTTCATTAAATGCAATATTGGTTATGGCGGTTGATGATGCATCCCAAGTGCTACCAGCATAAAAGTCGTTTCCATTGGCAACCAATCCAACCAACTCTTTTGATAGCCTTATGTTGGTAATATTTCGTGTGTTGAGGTTGATGCCGTAATACCAATTTTTGCATTTAAAGCGCACATGGAAAATTTCGTAATTCACAGCAACATCAATTTCAATTTTATCTCCTTTTAAATTGTTATATAATTTGGGGATATTTAAAAAACTATCAGCATCTAAACTGCTGATCACTGATCGTGCATTTAATCCGTTAAGACCAATACTTAATCCAAATCCCGACAGTACTGGTGTTCCAATAGAAGTTGAAAATGCTGGTAAAATAGCAGGATTTATATATGTGGCTTGATGTGTTGCCGACAAAGCGGGTAGCGTTGTTTCTATTTGCGCTTGCGAGCAAAAGGGCAATAAAATTAAGGCGAAATATTTGATAATTTTTTTCATAAAATATTGGGTTAGGAGGCCTTATTTTCGGTAGGTAATATTGGTTCTAACGCCAAGTTTGACATGAATCTTTTGGAAGTCGTAAAAACTAAAAAACGGGAAAACCCCAGGACTGGTTTCCGGTGTTTTTAATCGAATTTGAAGTCGATACCTGTTCCCTTTTATGAGCTTTTCGTATTGGGCTCGGGTAATCATGTTACTTATATTAGCTCTTGTTGGTTGAATAACTTCGCCCAATGAATTAACTGCGGCAGCTGGAATGATGTAGGCAGGGTTATACACGCTATCAATAACTTTATTCGTAACAGAGTCGTCAATGTAAATTTGTATTTGAGCATTTAATGGGAGTTCATTCACCAAGTCTGATACTTTTTCGGCCCAATTAACATATACCCCATCAGAGTCCAAATCAGATAAGGATTTGCCTAGATCAAAAACGCCATCTGTTTCTAATGCATAGTTTAAAATTTTTATATCAACTGGTAATTCTAAATAAATTTCTTGTTTAACTGTTGTATAATCTGATATGACATTTGCTTTAGGCACATCATCTGAGTTGGCTGTAAAAAGTACGTTGTAAACAATATATTGGGGTGCAGTATTGATTATATCATAAATGTTCGAATTGGTTTTATCAATAACATACTCTGTAATTCGGGTTTGACCAATGTTTGTGGTATAATCCAAATTAAAAGTGTCTTGAAACATGTTTATCACAATTGGAGTTTGCACACCGGCACCTGAAACGACATAAAGTTCTGTTATTCTTGCTGTAATAGGTAAGCCGAAAGAATTGGTTAATTTGATTTTGATGGTTGGATTACTAACAAATACATTTCCCTCAAGCTTTTTATCAAATAATTCTATTTCCTTGGTTTGTTTTATTTCCGCGATATCAAATTTTCCGAAATAACCTTCTATTCGCTTATATTCATTTACGATTAAGTCTTGATTGAAACTAACTTTATCTGTTAGCCCAACATCATTGGATGGATTTCTTGTAATATCAACTCCTAGTTCGTAGGTGAAAACATTGTAAGTACTGCCGTTTTTAGTTAGATCTATTTCGTAACCATCTAAATCTACATTTCTAATAATGTTTGGAGGGGTTGATCCATTGTAAACAAATAAAAAGCTATCAGAATAAGCGATACCATTTTTGGTAATACCAGGATACGAAATTTTAACAACTGTATTATGTTTGAAACTTGAGCCTACATTTAACCTTAATGAACCCTGATTAACAACTAAGCGCTCTAATCTTTTGTTGCCACTTATCGCAATGGCTACATCGTTTGCTATAATTTGACTATATCGCCCTGTAGCCTCAAAGGTGGGGACTTCTGTAGGAGGCATGATGATATTAAAATTGAAGTTAATATCTGGCAGTAAAACATGTTGTTTCTCTGGAACGCTATCAATAGAATTGAATTTTAAGATGATCTTGCCATCAGCATCTGTCGATATATCTAAGTCTCCTGTATAGGCCTCAATCAAATCCTTAAGTGTTGCAGTAGCATTAATTAACGGAGCGGCTATTGTAGGATTTGTGGTTATTCCTTTTATTGATGACAAATCATTAAAGGTATCTTCAATTTCTTTAATGCAAGATGTGCTGAGTAAGACAAATGCTGAAAATATTCCTAGTGCAAGTTTTTTCATACTGTATTCGGGTAACACTTATGTTCTCCGAAGGTACAAAATATTTAATTACTTAAGCTTGTACGCGAAAATATTATTCTGTAGGTCGCCTCCAATTAAATAATTACCTCTGTCCATCATAAGATTAGCGGTATTAAAAGGTGTGGAGCCTTTTATCGGGAAGTCAATATATAGTTCTCCATTCATGTTGTACCAATAATATTCTGACTGTTGTTTTTGGAAGTTTGCAAGCATCACTTTTCCAACACCATCAAGTGTAAAGTAGTTATATTGAGGAGTACTGTCAGTGTATATTTTGCTTGTTATTTTTTTTAAATCTGGACCATATAATGCCCACGAATTTTGGGTTTGAGTTAAGAAAAAGGTTTTGTTAGTAACTGGGTCATTTTGTACAATCACTTTTGTAAATGGTTCAAATTGACTTATCACCTTGGGTTCTCCAATTGGATTATATAATGAGTCTAATGTTAATTTTGCGATTATACCCGTACTGTCGAACATATTAAAGTTTAACGTTAAACTGTCGGTATTAGAAACATATTCAAATAATGTAGCAGTTACCGTCCCGCTTAGTTTTATGGCCTTTCCTTTGTTGTCAAATAAGCACAATTGGCCCTTCATATTGGTCGTGTATACCAATCTTTTCAATCCTTTTTTTATCAAACCAATGGGTGCGTTTGCTTTGCTTTCAAGTACTTTAGGCATCCATCCTTGTAGCGGCTTTCCGTTAAGTGCATATCCAACTATTCTGTTGTTGTCTAAAGCAACAAAAAACTGAAGTGTGCTGTCGTCATAAAAATCTGCAATGGTAAATGGCAATATCGCCTTACCAGGATAACGAATAGGGTAATTGTATAAACTTACACCTTTTGCATCAATCAAATTGGCTTGTTTATCAGTACTAAATAAATAGCATGATGAACCATTTTTTTGTGGGTCGATTACATGGAAATTGCCCACCAGTTTACCATTTAGCTTGCTACGCCAAATTAGGTTTCCATTAGTATTAATACAGTACAGCGTGTTGTTGATGTCCTGCACAAAAATTACGTTCTGTTTTAATTCACTGTTGTAAACAACCTGAGGCGCAATATCGAAAATAGTATCTAATTTACTTGCCCATAAAAGTTGTGTTTCATTCGTGTTTACATTATTATACTTATATGATACTTGGGTATAAAACGCTTTGTTGTTGGTATTAGAAAATTGGATAGAAAAGAATTCAAACTTTTTAAAATCGTATTGATAAGTATTTAATGAACTGAAGAAAGAATCGTTTACAAAGTTCGTAGGTAGTAAAAAGTTACGGGCAGGACTAATAAAAATACTTACATTGTTGTTTACAGCAAGATCATTTTGGTATGTTTTAAACTTCTCATCATTGGCCAATGTGTTTCCCGATTTGTATTGGTCAATTATATATTTCAGTGTATTTACATCGTTAGCAAAAACAAAAATATCATCCAACTGAACGTAAAAAGGAGAGGATATGTTTTCCATAATTTCTCCATAATACAGTTTTAAGAAGTTACCTAATTTTATGCGTTCAATTTCTAATCCTTGATGATAATAAGTTACAGAATCGATTTCTCCTTTTCTGTTCATCGCTTGGATGATATTTTTCAAGGCAGTAGCCATTCCTGCGGGGTCTTTAAAGCGTATAAATGCATTCAGGTTATTGTAGAAATTGCTCCCTGCTGGCTCTGTCATTACCAATGATGCTTCACCATCAATGTAGTTCAATATGTTTTGCGTGATGTCTATGTTATAACGGTTTTCAATACTATCAGAGAATGCTGCGTATAAATCGCCTTTTTTATGCACTTGCAAATATTCATTCAATTCAGTGTTAAATTTAAGATAATCGCTAAAACCCATTTGAAAAGCCATGGCTGTATTTTTAGGCATGTAATTCTGCAATTGTAAAGGTTTTGGAGTTTGATTTTTAAATAAATCCAAGAACTGAAAAACGGAATCATCGGTAAATGTAACTCCAGATAATTTAAATACGTCATCACTTAATTCTACATCCAACATACTCCAATTTGCAAATCCTTTTATGTATGAAAGTATATTGTAATACTCGGATTTGGTAAAAAGGTTACCTAATAGTGGTAGCTTTTGGTAATTGATAAAAAGGTTTATATCAGCACTTGTTTCGGCCATTAAATGCGCCTGGGTAAGGCCTTTTGTTGAGTTAGGTAAATTGTATTTTAGCTTACGTATACTTTCTTCAACCAATGATGCATCTGCTCCGCAAATTAATAATTGGTCACGGTATGAAATGGTAAATAGGGGATTTCCTTGTGCATCGGTTAAGTCATAAACAGGCGTTTTGTCAAAACTCCTTGGTGTTACTTTGGCATTTATTTTTTTAGACAGGTAATTAATGATGTTAGATAGGTCTATTGGTTCACCAGTTTCAACTACGGCCAGCAAGCCTAAATTATTGTTATTGTTATGTAATGAAAATACAGTGGTATTATCTTCCAATATGTCTTTTAAATCTTCTTCATTACTAATTATTTTAATTGTTTCTTCTAGCTGTTTATTCAACTTAGAAATACTGGGATTTGATTTTAAATCAGCCCAAAGTGTTGATTTGCCTAGTAAAGACCATGATTTGCTCATGTCTTTGGATTGTAAAATAATGAACGCATCAGCAGGTACTGCTTCTATGGCGGGTCTATTTTTTATTTTAATATTGTTTAAATAAAAATATATTGCGATGCCTGAGAACAGTGTAAACGTTGCTATAATGCCTATTAATAAAGATCTATTCATTTTGAGTGGTGGTCTTTTATCAAATTTAGTAGGTTTAAGAGCTTGTAAGCACTAGTTTTTACACAGGTTTATTGTTAAACATATGACAAACTCTACACTTCAAAAACAACTTTTTCAAATGGGAGCAGCCTTTGCTGGATTAGCTGTTGTTGCAGGAGCATTTGGCTCACATGCGATCAAAGAAAAGCTTGATGCTGTAAATTATGATATTTATCAAACAGCTGTAGCGTACCAGTTTTATCATGCATTTGCCTTGTTTGCAATTGGACTGGGCATGAGAAGGATTAAAGAAAATGTAGCGAAAGTAGCGTTCACGCTTTTTGTTTTGGGTGTCATACTTTTTAGCGGAAGCTTATACTTGTTGTCAACAAGTATAATTTGGGCCAATGAACGTATTGGTTGGTTCGGTATGATAGCCCCAGTTGGAGGAGTGAGTTTTGTTGTGGGTTGGGCCTACCTTGCAGTAATGGGCTTTAAACCAAGTTCAAGTACGCATTCTGCGGCACAAGTGCAAGAGATGCAAAGGAGAAAAACACACACTTTCGATAACAAATAAACCGATTTAATTTATTGAATCTTTTTTAACGAACACGAATACATCTTCGTCTTCTTTTTTCATCAAGTATTTTTCACGTGCAAATTTTTCTAGATTCTTATCGCTGGTAAAAAGTTCATCACGTTGTTTTTTTGCATCCTCGATTTGTTGCTGGTAAAACGTATGTTCTGCCTTTACCTTGTTGTGCTGTTTACGCAGTTTATACTGGTCTATCACATTATTTCTATCTGAAAAAAACAGCAAAGCCACAAATGCCAGCGTGGCAATAATGTATTTGTTGGTAATTAACTTAGCCCAGTTAAACTTCATAACTTCAAAAGTAAATAATTTTGGTTTGATGTTTTTAAATGATGTAAACATAAATACTAAATGTGACTAACATTATTTACATCAACCCCAAATAAAAAACGCCCCGTGGCTTATATGCTACGGGGCGTGAATAATTATTTATTTATTAGTTGTTATTTAATAAACTTGAAGTCTTTACCTGGGTAGTATGCATTTTTACCTAACTCTTCTTCAATTCGTAGCAATTGGTTGTATTTTGCAATTCTATCTGTACGGCTCGCTGATCCTGTTTTAATCTGTCCACTGTTTAATGCCACAGCCAGATCAGCAATGGTAGTATCCTCTGTTTCACCACTGCGGTGACTCATAATATTCGTATATGCATGGCGGGTTGCTAAGTTTACCGCATCAATGGTTTCACTTAAAGTTCCAATTTGGTTTACTTTAACTAAAATAGAGTTGGCAACACCTTTATCTATACCTTTTTGTAAGCGTTTGCTGTTGGTTACAAACAAATCGTCACCTACTAATTGTACTTTATCGCCAATTGTTTTAGTTAGTTCAGCCCAACCTTTCCAATCATCTTCGGCCATGCCGTCTTCAACAGAAATAATGGGGTATTTGTCGGTCCATTCTTTCCAATAGGCAACCATTGCCGAAGAATCCATCTCGCGGCCATCCGATTTTTTAAAGGTATATAACCCTGTTTTTTCGTTGTAAAACTCGGTAGTGGCGGCATCCATGGCAATATAAATATCCTTACCGGGTTTGTATCCTGCTTCTTCAATTGCTTTTAATACCGTTTCAATCGCTTCTTCGTTTGATGGAATGTTTGGTGCAAATCCACCTTCATCACCCACGTTTGTGCTGTAACCTTTTTTCTTCAATACATTTTTTAAGTGATGAAAAACTTCTGTTCCCATGCGCAATGCTTCGCTAAAGCTATCTGCTTTAACTGGCATGATCATAAATTCTTGAAAATCGATCGAGTTGTCTGCATGCGAACCACCGTTTAAAATATTCATCAACGGGATTGGTAATGTATTTGCATTAACACCACCTACGTAGCGGTACAATGGCATATTGGCTTCAACAGCTGCAGCTTTGGCACAAGCTAAAGAAACAGCTAAAATAGCGTTTGCTCCTAACTCAGCCTTATTGTCGGTTCCGTCTAATTTAAGCATTAAACGATCAATTTCGTTTTGCTCAAACACATCAACACCCATTAATTTATCGGCAATTATTTTATTTACGTTGTTAACGGCTTTTAAAACACCTTTACCCATAAACACTTTTTTATCACCATCACGCAGTTCAACTGCTTCATGTGCTCCTGTACTTGCACCGCTAGGAACAGCAGCACGGCCCATAGCACCTTCTTCTGTTACTACTTCAACCTCAACAGTAGGGTTACCGCGAGAGTCTAAAATTTGTCTGGCATGAATATCAATTATTGAACTCATATGTTTATTTTTTTAGTTATTGGATGTAATTATGGGTTGGATTAGTTCATTAATTTGATAAAATCATCAAATAAATACCTGCTATCGTGCGGGCCAGGAGCGGCCTCTGGGTGATATTGTACCGAGAACGCTTTTTTATCTTTTAAACGAATACCTTCTACGGTATTGTCGTTTAGGTTGATGTGGGTAATTTCGACATTTGGCGTTTTTTCAACATCTTCGGCCCTAACACTAAATCCATGATTTTGAGACGTAACCTCGCATAAACCGGTAATCAGGTTTTTCACCGGGTGATTCATTCCCCTGTGGCCGTTATGCATTTTAAAAGTAGAAATACCATTTGCTTCGGCCAATATCTGGTGACCTAAGCAGATACCAAAAGTAGGAATATTATTAGCCAAGATGGTTTTAACGGTATCAACGGCATAAGTCATGGTAGCCGGATCTCCAGGGCCATTACTTAGCATAATGCCATCCGGTTTAAATTTCATGATTTCTTCAAAGTTGGTTTTACCGTTAAATACAGCCAAGTAGCAATCTCTTTCAACCAAGCAACGTAAAATATTTTTCTTAATACCAAAGTCTAATACTGCTACACGCTTAGAAGCTTCGGGATTACCCAAGTAGTAGGTTTGTTGCGTTGAGACTTTTGATGAAAGCTCTAATCCTTCCATTGAAGGAACATTATTTAACTCATGTAGCAGTTCTTCAACTGTTTTGTCTTCGGCAGATATAATGGCATTCATTGCACCTTTACTGCGCACGTGCATTACCACCTCGCGGGTATCTATATCCGTTATTCCTACAACATTATTTAAAGTGAAATAATCTTGCACACTCATACCGGCCATTTTACGAGAATAAGGCACGTTAAATTGTTTACATACCAGGCCGGCAATCTTAATATCATCAGATTCTACCTCTTCGGCATGAATACCGTAGTTGCCAATATGTACATTGGTTTGCAATAATATTTGGCCAAAGTAAGATGGATCTGTAAATACTTCTTGGTAACCGGTCATTCCTGTATTAAAACAAATTTCACCGGTGGTGGTACCTATTTTACCTATCGAGGTGCCTTTGAATACTGTGCCGTCTGCTAATACTAAAACAGCTGGGAATTTATTGATGGATTTATTCAAGGTAGTTTAGATTTTGGCAAAGATAAAAAATTGGTTCATTTTAGCTTAATATTAATTCAAATATTACTTCATGAATTAATCTTTGCTAGGAATGTTAACGATTCGTGTATTGAAACTCTTATTCAACAGCTACTTACCATTTAGTGGGAAAGTAACTGTTATTGGCTATTGCTGATTTGCTCGACATTTTAAACAATGCATTTGCATTCCTATATTACATATCTTACTTTCGATTTTTTTTTAACATGAAAAAATTTAAAATCAACGTAGTAGTTCTGTCTTTTTTTCTCGCCATCAGTATTCAAGCTCAAAACATTAAAGAAGAAAAAAATGCCTATACTTATATAAAAAAGCCTTTAACGCCACTCAATAAAGAAATAAAAAATTATCTCAGTTTTGTTTCGAATGGATTTGATGAGGAGAACAATCGTAAACAGGCCGATTATCAGAAAGAGCTTCAATTATCCCAAGCTAATTACGAAAAAGAATTAGCAATTTATCAAGAGAAGATGAAAGAAGCTCAGGAAACATACAGAGCAGAAGTGGATGCTTATAATAAGAGGTCGTTAGGACGTGCTTTAATTGATGGACAAACTACTAAGCCTGTTTTAAGGGAGCCATCTCGACCATATAAACAATCAGTACAAGCCCCCATTTTAAAAACCGGGTATGATAATGTAACATTAGCTAGTACATACATCTATTTGTCAGGATATCAAAAGGCTCAAGAAAATGCTTTAAAAATTGAAGTTATCTTATATGGATTTGATTGTACTCAACCAAGAGTTTCCAGTATTCAAAAGGATTATACCAGTATTCAGCGCGGAGTATCTTCAACAAGTAAAAGAACTTTTTATTATATTGAATACTCTTACAGGCATCCAATGGCTGTTAGAGTAATAACTCCCGATGGAAAAGAGTTGTTATATGTCACTCCACAAGAGTTAAATAATTACAAAATATATAAATCTTCAGAATCAGAGACTTATCCAAATATTAATGCCCCACTGTTATTAAAAAGTACCGAAGAGGAGGTTTTGCAGAAGAATTTAACTTTCATTAATGAGCTTGTAAACGATAAGTTTGGTTTTCAAACGACCAATCGTAACGCAACGTTGTGTTTCGTTAAATCTAAAAAAGAAGATTACCAAGATCTTTTAATAGCATTTAATGAAGCAATAAGTGGACTTAATATGCTTACACAAGATACTCAAACAAGCAAAGCTAAGTTAATGGAGTCCGTTAAATATTGGCAAAGCGCAATCAATGAGTCTGATGTAAATAACAAAAAGGCTCGTATTGACAAAGATGTAACGATTGCTGTTTATTTTAATTTGTTAGAAGTTTATTTCGCTCTTGAGAATTATGTAGATGCAGAAGCTGTTATTATCAAATTGAATACGCTTAATCTTTCATTTGGAGATCGTAAGACTAAGCAAGATTTCGAAAAAGCTTTTGTAGACCTGAAAAAGCGAGTAATAATTAACCAACAATAAACTTAACACGCAACAAATATGATTAGCAAAGTTCTAAATATGGCTGTCATCGCCTTGTTCACTTTTTCCTCTAATGCTCAAGTAATATCTTCTACCCAAGGTAAAGCGTTCAAGTTTGAAGTTAATGAAAAGGATAGATGGGGTAGTTTGCTTCATATGAACAAAATACATTTTACACATAAAACACAAGGAATTAGCGCTGAAATAAAACATGTCGTTTGTTTGGCTGATGGTAGTTTTGAAAATGAGATTACCCCTAAAATTGATATGGGGACATTTGGAAATTCGCATCAATTAGAAGATGTTTTTCAGTTTAATAACAAACTTTATGGTGCAGTTGATCATTTTAGCAAACAAGATACAAAACATTCTTTGTTGTTAAGAGAGGTTGATTTTACAAATGGGAACGTATCTGAGAATGAAGTTGAGTTAATAACTTTTGCTGCTGAAAAGATGACTAATAAAGGGGATTGCAAATTTGCTATTTCACCAAATCAATCTGTACTCGCTGTAATTGGCGAATTGCCTTTTGTAAAGGAACAACCATGTAAATTAAAAGTTAATATTTACGATAACCTTTTAACAAGGAAAAGTGAACAAGAGATTGTTTTACCTGGAGAAAATAAACGCTATAATGTTCTTTATACATATGTAAATAACGAAGGTGTTGTGTTTATTGTTAGAGTGGGTACTTATAAGAATGGCGATACTCAATTAAAAATTTACCAAGTTGATTATAAGGTTGGGAGCGTGGTTAAGGAATATATTGTTAACGTAGAAGCGCCTAACACAATTATGTCATATAATACGGCTGTTAATCCCAATGGCGAGTTGGTTATTTCCGGGGTAACAAATTTACGCCAAACCTTTAGTAGTGGAGAGGTGAAAGCGAATGGTGTATTTTATTTTTACACATCAAAGTTAGCCGAAGGCGTTACCAATTTTACACCATTAGATGTACCTATCGAGAATCTAGTATCAAGAAAGATTGTTTTTAATGGTAATACTCACTTTTTGATTACAGAACAATTTAAAGAAGAACGTAAATCAAAAAACAATCCAAACGGTAGCATGACATTAGACTATGATTATGTTTATACAAGCAAAAGTAATTTCGTTTTCGGTTTTTCTGAAGATGGAATAAAAAAATTCTATGTAGAATTAGCAAGATTAATTGGAGGGTTTAATGCTTCACAGCACATTCAAACGGGGGTGTTTGTTATTAACAACAAACTTTCTCTTTTATACAGCAGTGATCGCGACAGAGGTGATGCATTTTATCAATATGACCCATACATAATCAACTTAGCACAAATAACTAATGATGGATTGTTAAAAACGCCTATTCAAATAGATAGTAAAATTGGGTTGGAAAGCAATTTCATTTTTTACCCAAGTTTAAGTGTATTATACAACAGTAATCAAATAAAATTACTGGCTAAAAGCTTAAAGACAGGTTTAGCTCATGTTATTGATATTAAAGTAGACTAACCATATTAAAGTAGCCATATTACTTAATAAAAAAGGTTGGTTGTCCAAGACAACCAACCTTTTTTATGCCTGTGCAGTAGGTCCACCAAAATTCATTGGAAATGGGGGAGAGTCATGCAAATCGATGGTGCCGTTTTGTTCTTCATATTTTAAAATGTTATCACCTAATGCCAATAATAACCTTTTGGCATGCTGAGGGGTAAGCACGATTCTTGATTTGACTTTAGCTTTAGGTACACCAGGCATTACACGTATAAAATCAACCACAAACTCGGCATTACTATGGGTTATAATGGCTAAGTTACTGTATGTGCCTTCGGCCATTTCTTCGCTTAACTCTATGTTTAATTGGGTTTCGTTATTAGTGGGTTCCATTTTTTTTGAGGTTGTTAAATTGATTTTGAATTATTCAAAAATAAAAAAGGCAGTGAGAAATTCATCACTGCCTTTGTAAATAATATTTACTAACGTTATTAGCCTTTAGAAGCCATTAGCATTTCGTATTCTTCTTTAGAACCTACAACTAATTTTTCGTATTCACGTAACCCTGTTCCTGCTGGAATTAAGTGACCTACAATGATATTCTCTTTCAAGCCTAACATGTGATCCACTTTACCAGATATAGCAGCTTCGTTTAATACTTTAGTTGTTTCCTGGAACGATGCAGCACTTAAGAAACTATGTGTACCTAATGATGCACGCGTAATACCTTGAATAATTTGGGCTCCTGTTGCAGGTTGTGCATCACGGGCTTCTACTATGCTTAAGGCCTTACGTTTTAACATTGAATTTTCATCGCGTAATTTACGTACGCTTACAATTTGTCCTGGTTTTAATGATGATGAATCACCTGATTCAACCACAACTTTCTTGTCAAAAATCCAATCATTGGTTTCTTTAAATGTCCAACGATCTATGTTTTCTCCTTCAAGGAATAAAGTATCACCGGCATCAATTACTTCCACTTTTTGCATCATTTGACGCACAATGGTTTCAATGTGTTTATCGTTGATTTTTACACCTTGTAAGCGGTAAACCTCTTGGATACCATTTAAGATATAACGTTGTACAGCTAATGGTCCTTCAATTCGTAAAATATCTTGCGGGCTAATAGCACCATCTGATAGCGGAGAACCTGCTTTCACGAAATCGTTTTCCTGCACTAAAATGTGCTTAGAAAGTGATACCATGTATTTCTTTTGTTCGCCATCTTTCGATGTAATCATCACCTCACGATTACCACGTTTGATACCACCAAAGCTTACTACACCATCAATTTCGGTAACTACCGCTGGGTTTGATGGGTTACGTGCTTCGAATAATTCGGTAACACGTGGTAAACCTCCTGTAATATCACGTGTTTTACCAACAATACGAGGTATTTTTACTAATATTTGGCCAGCAATTACTGTTGTACCTTGTTCCACTACAATGTGAGCTCCTGCAGGAATATTGTATTCCTTAGTGTTTTCACCTTTTTTATCGCTAACGATAATCGATGGAATTTTAGTTTTGTCTTTCGACTCGATAATTACTTTTTCTTTGTGACCTGTTTGCTCATCGCTTTCTTCCTTAAAGGTAACGTTCTCGATAATGTTTTCGAACTTAACCTTACCAGCAGATTCGGTGATGATAACCGCATTGTATGGATCCCAAGTGTAAAGACGTTCGCCTTTTTCTAGTTTTTGGCCATTTTTAACAAAAAGGTGTGCACCATAAGGTATATTAACTGTGATGATAGTAACACGAGTCTTTTCATCCAAAATACGAACTTCACCCTGACGACCAATAACTACCTCTGCAGGACCGTCTTCAGTATTCATTGGTGTAGTTCTAATTTCTTCGAACTCCAATATACCACCAAATTTGGCATTCATTTGACTTTCTGTAGCAATGTTAGATGCAGTACCACCCACGTGGAATGTACGTAACGTTAACTGTGTTCCTGGTTCACCAATTGATTGCGCTGCAATAACACCTACAGCATCTCCACGTTGTGCCATACGAGATGTAGCCAAGTTACGGCCATAACATTTCGCACAAACACCATATTTTGATTGGCAGGTTAATACCGAGCGTATTTCAACTTGTTCAACAGGAGAAGCCTCTATTTTGGTTCCGATTTCTTCCGTAATCTCATCACCACTAATGCAGTATACTTCATTAGTTAATGGATCGATTACATCATGTAAACTGGTACGACCTAATATACGTTCGTATAAAGTTTCTACAACCTC
The DNA here is from genome assembly GCA_044373765.1 of Bacteroidia bacterium. GTDB lineage: Bacteria > Bacteroidota > Bacteroidia > UKL13-3 > UKL13-3 > UBA6183. The sequence continues at coordinate 2,405 of JBILPP010000006.1, read as the reverse complement.
TTCATTATCTTTTAAAGCACTCATTACAATACCACGAAGGGTACCACAATCAGGCTCATTTACTACTACATCTTGAGAAACGTCATGTAACCTACGTGTTAAATAACCCGCATCCGCTGTTTTTAGGGCAGTATCCGCTAAACCCTTACGAGCACCGTGGGTAGAAATAAAGTATTCAATTACAGATAAACCTTCTTTAAAATTAGATAAAATTGGATTCTCGATAATCTCACCCGTTCCACCACTTAAGTTTTTCTGTGGTTTTGCCATCAATCCCCTCATACCACCTAACTGACGAATTTGCTCTTTACTACCACGTGCTCCAGAATCCAACATCATATAAATTGGGTTGAATCCTTGACGGTCGTCTTTCAACTGTTTTAAAACAGTATCTGCCAAACGCGAGTTAATACGGGTCCAGATATCAATTACCTGGTTGTAACGCTCATTGTTGGTAATAAAACCATTGTTGTAGTTATTCCAAATTTCATCAACCTCATCCATTGCTTGTTGAACGAATTCTCCCTTTTCTTTCGGAATCATTACGTATTTCAAGTTAAATGAAAGTCCACCTTTAAAGGCATAATGGTAACCTAGTTCTTTGATATCATCTAAGAATTTAGCCGCCACATCCATACCGCACTCTTTAATAATGCTACCAATAATGTCACGTAAGTTTTTCTTTGTTAACAGTTCGTTGATGTAACCATATTCTGTTGGCACCACGTTGTTAAATAAGATACGACCCATGGTTGTTTCAGTAAGTTTGTATGTTAACCCACCGTCTTCTTTAACCATTACACGACATTTTACGTTAGCATGCAAATCAACACGCTTTTCGTTAAATGCAATCATTGCTTCTTCAGCGCTATAAAACGCTAAATCTTCACCTTTAACAGGGTTTTCTTCAATAGATTTACGGCCTTTAGTAATGTAATAAAGACCCAAAACCATATCTTGTGAAGGCACCGCAATAGGAGCACCGTTAGCAGGGTTAAGGATATTGTGTGATGCAAGCATTAATACTTGCGCTTCCAAAATTGCTGCGTTACCTAGTGGAACGTGAACAGCCATCTGGTCACCGTCAAAATCCGCATTAAAACCTGTACAAACTAAGGGGTGAAGTTGAATTGCTTTTCCCTCAACCAATTTAGGTTGGAATGATTGGATACCCAATCTGTGTAGGGTAGGAGCACGATTTAATAATACTGGATGACCTTTTAAGATGTTCTCTAAAATATCCCAGATTACTGCTTCTTTTCTATCAACTAATTTCTTTGCTGATTTAACTGTTTTTACAATACCACGCTCAAGTAATTTACGTATGATAAATGGTTTGAATAACTCTGCTGCCATGTTCTTAGGAATACCACACTCATGTAATTTTAAGTTTGGTCCTACCACAATTACAGAACGGCCAGAATAATCAACACGTTTACCTAGTAAGTTTTGACGGAAACGACCTTGTTTACCTTTTAGCATATCGCTTAAAGATTTTAAAGGACGATTACCTTCTGTTTTTACAGCGCTTACACGTCTTGTATTATCAAATAATGAATCCACCGCTTCTTGTAACATACGTTTCTCGTTACGTAAAATCACTTCAGGAGCTTTAATCTCCATTAAGCGTTTTAAACGGTTGTTACGTATAATTACCCTGCGGTATAAATCATTTAAATCTGATGTAGCAAAACGACCACCTTCTAGTGGAACTAGCGGACGTAATTCAGGTGGAATAACGGGTAATATTTTTACTACCATCCACTCTGGACGGTTTTCACCGTTTTCTTGAGCCGATCGGAAACCTTCAACAACTTTAAGGCGCTTTAAAGCTTCTTGTTTACGTTGTTGTGAAGTTTCATTACTCGCCTTGTTACGTAAGTCGAAACTTAAATTATCAAGGTTAATGCGAGACAATAAAAACCATAATGCATCACCGCCCATTTTGGCAATAAATTTATTAGGATCTAAATCATCTAAATGCTGGTTGTCCTTTGGTAACGTATCAAGAATATCTAAATATTCCTCTTCGGTTAACAAATCGTGCATTAACACACCATCGTTTCCTTTAAGACCAGGTTGGCATACTACGTAACGTTCGTAGTATACAACCATGTCAAGTTTTTTTGTTGGTATACCTAACAGGTAACCAATTTTATTTGGTAACGAGCGGAAATACCAGATATGTGCAACAGGTACCACAAGATTTATGTGTCCGATGCGCTCACGTCTTACTTTTTTCTCAGTAACTTCTACACCGCAACGATCGCATACGATTCCTTTGTAGCGAATACGTTTGTATTTACCGCAATGGCATTCGTAATCTTTAATTGGTCCGAAAATACGCTCGCAAAACAATCCACCCATTTCAGGTTTAAAGCTACGATAGTTTATCGTTTCGGGTT
>JBILPP010000108.1:0-5898 GCA_044373765.1 Bacteroidia bacterium | reverse complement strand
CTTGTATAGTTACTCCCAAGTGATTAGCTTGTCCTGTTAAATCGGCAGCAGTATGGTAATCAACACCATCCTTTTTAAATGCGTTGTTACGCAAGTAGCACCATAAAATGGTAGCCATACCTAATTCGTGTGCGCGCTCAAATGCGGCAGCAACTTCTTGTATTTGGCGTGCACTTTCATCACTACCAAAATAAATAGTAGCACCAACAGCTACTGCACCTAAGTTCCAAGCCTCATCTACAGAACCAAACATAATTTGGTCGTATTTATTAGGGTAGCTTAAAAACTCGTTGTGGTTAATTTTTACTATAAACGGAATTTTGTGCGCATACTTGCGTGAACAAGACGCTAAAACACCATATGTTGAAGCTACTGCATTACATCCGCCTTCAATGGCTAATTCTACAATATTTTGAGGGTCGAAATAACGAGGGTTTGGTGCAAATGAAGCTCCACCGCTGTGCTCAATACCCTGATCAACAGGCAAAATCGAAACATATCCAGTATTTGCTAAACGGCCAGTACTGTAAATCTGTTGTAAGCTACGTAATACTTGAGGGTTACGGTTACTTTGACCGAAAATATCGTTTACAAAAGTTGGGCTTGGAGCATGAATAAGCTCTTTGCTAATTGTTTTACACTCGTGCTTTAATAAGCTGTCGGCATTTTCGCCTAATAATTCAACTATGTTGCTCATGTTACTTGATGTATTATGTTTGCAAACATAAACTTTTTTTACAAACTCAAGGTATGATAAAGGTAAAGTTGATTGAAACGGCCGAAGAGCTAAATGAAGCTCATAAAATTCGAAAAGAAGTATTTGTAATAGAGCAAAATTGCCCTGAGGACATTGAGTGGGAATTTGAGGAAGAGAGTCATCACTATGTTGCGCTGATTGATGATATTGCAGTAGGCACAGCCCGCTGGCGCCAAACAGAAAAAGGATACAAGCTAGAGCGATTTGCTGTCACTAAAGAATATAGAAACCAACAAATTGGGGCAGCCTTATTAACTCGAATTATTGCGGATGTACCCAAGGACGAAAAACCAGTTTACTTACATGCACAACTCGCAGCCAAAAACTTTTACCTGCGCCATGGCTTGTTACCTAGAGGAGAACACTTTTGGGAAGGTGGTATTGAGCACGTGAAAATGTATGTGAGGTAAATTATTGTATGGTATACCTTAAACTAAATCCACCGCTGGTAATAATGGTTGGAAACTGGTTTGATGTTGCGGGATTGGTTTGTCGTCTATCGTAGAAAATACGCAACATCAATTTCTCGTTAATCATATACTCTATGGTTGGGCGAATTGATATAACTGTTTGTCCTAATACCGGATCATTACTTGGCCGGTCTAAGTTACGTACTTTAGTTACTTGCTCACGTATACTGAAATCAAACCTGAAATTTACATCATTTTTTAAGACCAAAGTTCTGCCTCCGCGTAAAAACGGAATGCGCAACTTTTGCGTACGGTAACCTGTACCAAATACAAACTCGCTTCCTTTTTGCTCACTCAACTGTCCGTTGGTTAAAGCAAAATTCAAACTGCGGTCGCGTTTGTATTCAAACTTAGCTGTTAAATTATTTACCAAAGTAACATCAATACCAATAAAAGGACCCCAACGCTCAACAATACTAATACTTCGTATTTGGTACTGTGCGCTGTAATCTCCGTTAAGATTGGTTGAAGCAGTATCTGTAATGGTTTGGAATGATGCCACTGAATAGGTAGAAGTATATGCGTGGTTAATGGTTACATTACTTGCATATTCTTTAATTTTTTCGATGCGGGTTAAACCAGTGTAAGTAACACGCCAATTTGGAACAGGAATTTGAGGAAAGGCAGATAAAGCAGCACTTTTAGCATCTTTACCTGAATAGGCTGCTAAAAATGCAGGAATAAGCACTTCTTGTGCATTGCGGCTATATCCAATAGGAAAGCCGTTACTGTCAAGCCCTAATCCCGGACGTTTTGTGTCCTGTGACAAACGCTCTGCAATTATTTTACGGTTATCCTGAAATTGATTAAACACTTCAGATGTCCCATCCGACAACTCTTTTGAGAATGTAGTTGCAAAAATATTATAGGTTAATGAGTATGCTCCCGACTCAACCAACGGACCAACATCGCGGTGCGTGTCCAATACAGAATCAAATCTAAATAACGATTGTTGGGCACGTGATTGTTGTTTTGATACATTTAACTCAACCCTAAAATCCTGAATAGGTTCAAGTGTTGCACGACCAGTAATATTCTCTCTAAAATCTGTGATATAGTAACTGCTTACTCGGGTATCTTTTGTTAACCAACCTTTTTGGCTGGCCTGAAAACGGTATTCAGGATCTTGCATAGCAAGTAAAAAATCAAAACCGGGCGCACCCAAATCAAAATCCTGACCTATGTATTTTGGTTTAGCATTGAAACCAGGCAATACCATACCATTGTTTATGGTATGCTGGTAAGTTACGTTTTTGGTACTGGTTAATAAACGTAAAGCAAATTTCATGGCCGGGTTTAACTTTGGGGCTGGCTTCTCTTCTTTCTCTTCGGCCTCTTGTTTAATTTCTTTTCCGTTCTTATCTTTTTTTACGGCCAGCTTCTTTTTAGGTTTTGGTTTTTTAGGAGAAGCAGGAGCCTTTGATCCACCCGGATTATTCAGCTCGCGTAAAATGGCAAACTTATTATACAACATAATTAAGTTAAGGTTAGCATTCCAAGTTTGTACGCGTGAATTTTGAATGGTATTCCCTAAACTATCGGCAGCTGGCGGTGCTTGTTTCCACTGGAAATTTGCAGTATAATTATACGTTAAGTTTGTCCAACTCAATAACTGAATTTTATTAATCGGTATGGCATAGTTTAAACGCATTACTTGATCGAACTGAGTTAATCGTCCGCCATTCCAAAAGTTATTCCACATGCTATCTTGTTTTTGCGGAGTGCTTTCATCAATTCTCCCAATTGGCTCATCAATACGAGCCATTGCAGTTGAGTTGTAATCTAGTTTTAAACCCTTGGTAATATCATACCTGAAATCATAATACCTGTTCATGGTAAATAATTTATCAAACAAAGTAGGTATAAGGGTATTGGGATTATCATTGTTTCGGTTGATGGTTACTCCGTATCTTCTATCTGCTTCCATTCGCGCTCCCCAAGATGCCGGTTTAAAATTAAAGTTAAAGTCTTTAATCAATTGTAGCTGTTTTGATTTGATTATTTCTTTAAACGGCTCCCATGGCTTTGTTGCGAAATTATAGGTGTACCCTACCATGCCACGGTAATTCTGTAAAATATAATACTCTATAGATTGATTGCGTCTATATGTTTCGGTATAGGCATATGTAAATGTTAGGTTTTCTATATCGTAAAAATGTTGTTTACCTGCACCCATTCTGTTTTTACGGATATTGGTAAAGTTAACGCTACGCCTGGTGGTGTAATCGTCCGCAGCACGGCTAATCCTGTCAACATAAGCTGGGTTAGTACTCTCGTCTATTTCTTTTTGTAATTTTACATCAGGGTTTAGCGGATTATAAAATGGCCGAATTGTGGTATTGCCGTAAGATAAAAACATTGGAATAGATAAGCCAAAGTTTTTAGGGAAGAATTTACCTAACTCAAAATTACTTTGTAAATCATAATTGTATTGATCGTTTAAACTGCGCTCGTTTAATTTTTTATCAATTCCCCCCCAACCAACGGTAGATATACTGCCTGTAAATTGTAAGTTTCCAAAATCGGCTAATTTAGCCAAAACCCTTCCAGTAGCGGCCCAACCACCTTGGTTACTAAACTCGGTCATGCGCAATTCATTAAACCAAACCTCTGCGCATTTAGGCAATGCATCATCGTTATTTATACCCGGCTTTGCTTTAGGATTGCGTATACCAACCATGACCACGCGAGCCTGACTTAAATCTGGCAAACCAACAACACGGTATATACCATTACCTCCTTGTCGCTCATAAACCGCTGTAAAAGGATAGTTAGCATTGGTACGGGCAATTTTTGTGTTAATTAACTCTTCAAGCGTTATGGTCATTTCATTTGTTGAAGGCCAAATATCATTTGCATTTGCAGTTGGCGGAACCGTAACCTTTAATGGCATTTCAAACTCATAATAGTTGTTGGTTAAATCTGTTCCTATACGAATAAAAGCATGCACATCATCATCTTGCAAAGCATCGTTAACGCCTTCGGCATGAATAAACATGCGCAACTTGCCGTAACGTCTTAAATCTGTACTGATGTTTTTAAATGCTCCACGTGCATCACCATCGCGCAAATCGCAAACAAGCACTGATAGTGATTGTTCATTTTGTTGAACCGCCTGAGGGGAGCTAAAATCTACTTCGCGTTGAATACCTGGAGGTGTTACATATTTTATTGGCGAACGGGCACTGTTTTTTTCTAAGTTAACAGTTGATACCACAAACTGAGTTCTGTCTGTATTATCATTTGGAATATTTTCTTTACCTGCTTCTAAATTACCCAAGTATTTGCGCCAATCAGCACGTACCAATTGGAGGTAAGCAAAACGAAGTAACATATCATCATTAAAACCTCGCATGAACATGCGCATGAAACGTATGGATTTAAAATCATAGATCTGACCCACTTTTTTCTCGTATTCACGCACGGGAATTTTTAACTGATACCAAGTAATTTCACGTGTGCTGCCATTTTTAAGTGTGGCCAACCTACGCACACTATCCGTTACATAATTTTGCCCAACAGCCAAACGATTTTTGCTGATGTCTATTTTGTATTGGTAATATTCTTCAATATCATTTAAAGTAAAATCACGATTGATGTCTTCGTTATCGGGGGTATTGGTAGCTGTTACTGGATAAGCTTCTGGCGATTGGTCAATGGTTGGTGAATTACCTTGGTGACGGTTGAAGCGTTTGTAGCGATCGAGAATAGCCGTTTTCGCATTATCATAAGGAGTACTTAAATAATAGCTGTAATTATCGTTTGACGGATCGTTTAATGCATTTTGATAAGCTACACTTGTTGTACCATATCGATTCGCAACTTTTTGAAGATAGGCCGTATCAAACCAAGCACGTTCACCATCATCATTAAAACCATCCAACCCCACATCTTGCTGTTGCCTAATTGCCGGATCGGCATCAAAGGCAAAATTAATTACTGGCTTACGTGGTACACGCCCCCATATGGTACTATCCATGTACAAATTATCAGCCTCTGTTCTTGGTAAGCCATTCTCAGCCGATCTGCGGTTATCGCGTAAAATATCTTCAGATATATTCCCTAAATTTAAATAAAATGAGCCTTGATTTGATCCATCATTTTTACAAGCATAAGGATCCATCATCCATACTTCTACATAATCGATATTGGTGGCTTCAAAATCATTTTGATCTATCTTACGCATTATTCCACCCCATTTGGTGGTTGGATTAGCCATACTACCATCTTCCTTCAACTCATCCACATTGTAATTATACGGACCTCTGTCTTTAGGATAAAAAGCTAAATCTAAAGTTGATACGTTAGTTGGTAAACCTGGTTGCAGTTGGCGTTCGGGAAATATCTCTTTCAAATCAACCTCACGCACACAATCATTACTTAATTGTTCATCGTCATCCTGTATGTGTTGCGGGGTAAAGTTGTCTTCACGATAAAATGTAGTTGCAATGTTATACCAAGCAAAATTTGCGCGTTTAAAACCGTACTCTAAACTATTTAAAGTGTTGCCTTCAGGAAACAAATCAGATTGACCTTGAGGAGTTGAGGCTAACGTCCAGTTTAATGCGGGTGAACGCAAATCAAAGGGTGTTTCACTGCCTTCAAAATCATCAAGATAAGCTGTACCGCTTTGAGCCAATGCACCTTGCACACCAGGAATTAATTGAGCAA
>JBILPP010000107.1:0-5942 GCA_044373765.1 Bacteroidia bacterium | reverse complement strand
ATGGTAAGTGTTAAAACAGAATCAGGAGTAGTCAATCAAAAATTAATACTCACTCAATAAGAATCAACGTTGATAATTATAGGAATAAAAATCCCTCATCGCGTAAAATCGGTGAGGGATTTTTTTATGGTAGATTTTAACTATAAAAAAATCCCCGCCTCTTTCGAAACGGGGATTTTTTATATATAGACTTTTTAAAATCTTAGTTCGCTTTTAATCCTAATGCTTCGATCATGGTAGCACCAATTTCTGCAGGTGATTCTACTACGTGTATACCACACTCACGCATGATAGCCATTTTAGCGGCAGCAGTATCATCATGTCCACCAACAATAGCACCTGCATGACCCATTCTGCGGCCCGGAGGCGCTGTTTGGCCTGCAATAAATCCTACTACTGGTTTTTTGTTTCCGTTAGCTTTAATCCAACGGGCTGCATCAGCTTCGTAGCTTCCACCAATTTCGCCAATCATAATAATGGCATCAGTTTCAGGATCGTTCATTAATAATTCAACAGCATCTTTAGTTGGTGTGCCAATAATTGGATCTCCACCAATACCAATAGCTGTAGAAATACCTAAACCAGCTTTCACCACTTGGTCAGCTGCTTCATAGGTTAATGTTCCTGATTTTGAAACAATACCGATTTTACCTGTTTTAAATACAAAACCTGGCATAATACCAACCTTAGCTTGACCAGGAGTGATAACACCTGGACAGTTTGGTCCAATTAAACGGCAATCTTTTCCGCTAATATATTCTTTTACAGGAATCATGTCTTTTACAGGAATCCCTTCGGTAATACAAATAATTACTTTAATTCCTGCATCTGCTGCTTCCATAATCGCATCAGCTGCAAATGCTGGTGGAACGAAAATAATAGATGTATTGGCTTGAGCTTGATCAACCGCATCTTTAACGGTGTTAAATACAGGACGATCAAGGTGTGTTTGGCCACCTTTGCCCGGTGTAACGCCACCAACTACGTTTGTACCATACTCAATCATTTGTTGAGCATGGAATGTGCCTTCGCTACCTGTAAAGCCTTGCACAATAACCCTTGAATTTTTGTCGACTAAAACTGCCATGGTATATTTAAATCTTGTTTTTTATGAATACTTAACGAGGCGCAAATATGAGGTTTTTTCGGCAAAAACCACCATCATATTTAATGTTTTGGCAATTAGCGATTTATCTGCGTTTAATCCAAAACAAGATGCCTGTTAACAAAAGGATGCCTGCAATGCTCATCATGATAATCGTTCTTGTGTTTGCCAATATTCCGTATCCCGTATATTTCCCTACCGATTCAACATCCTGGTCTTTACCTAAAACTTTTATTAAACGTTCGTTTTCTGCCTTTTCGGCTTCGTATTGCGCTTCAATATCTTCGAGCTTTTGCCTGGTTTCTTCGCTATATAAACTGTCGCTGCATGCAGTATAAAGTTTAAAATAGGTTAATGCCTCTTTATAGTTGCCTAATTTATCTTCTAATTTTGCAAGTAGGTCGTATGAGTTAACCATATCAATTTTATCCTCTTGTTCTTGTGCCGATTTTAACGCACGCAATACATATTTTTTCGCTGCAAAAAACATGCTCAGGTTATAATAACAATAAGCAATGTTGTTACAAGTAATGGTTTGTGCTTGCTTATCATTTAACATTTCATCAATAGATAACGACTGGTGGTAATATTTCAAAGCCGATTTATAATCTTTTGCTTCGTAAAGTACCAATCCAATATTATTAATGGCAGATGATTCTCCTTTAATATCTCCAGAGCTTATGTAAGTTGCCAAGGCTTCATTGTAATGCCTCAATGCATCATCGTTAATGCCCAAAATATGGTAAATATTGCCAATGTTATTGAGGGCATCAGCCATGCTTTTTTTATCGCCAATTTCTTTAAATGTATGGTAAGATTGCTCAAAATACTCTAACGCTTTACTGTAGTTTTTTTGTTCTTGGTTTATTACACCAATATTATTTAAGGTAATGGCCTCTCCTCTGGGGTCGTTTATTTTTCTTGATATGGTTAATGATTGTATAAAATTTGATAATGCTTTGGTAAGTTTTCCTTGTAAAAAGTGCAAGCTTGCTAAACTATTTAAAGTGGCTGCTATACCTTTTAAATTGCCTATTTTTTGATGTTGAATATAAGCCCAAACATAACATGCTCTTGCTTGCGCATTGTCTCCTGTGCTTTTAAAGTAGTTGCCACGGTTGGCATATGCATAACCTAGTCCGCGTGTGTAGTTTATTTTTTTTGATTTTATGATTGCGGTATCAGCATACAACAAAGTTTTTTCAATATCTATGTTTTTATACTCGTATGATATTTCGTTGTATACATCAACCAAGGCCGTATCTTTTGATGATTTGATGGCCAGCATTAAGCTATCGATGATTTTTTGCTTTTGCGCAAAAACAGGATGGGCGAATAGCCCACTGCAAAACAGTACCAGTAAACTAATTCGCAGCTTGGTTTGGGGCAAATTGAAGTTCATACAGTTTTTTATAAAAGCCATTTAAGTTTAATAATTCTTTGTGCGAGCCTTGTTCAACAATCATACCTTTATCTAATACAATTATTTCATCAGCATGTTGTATGGTTGATAATCGATGTGCAATTACTATTGATGTTCTCCCTTTCATCATGGTTTCTATGGCTTTTTGAATAACATCTTCGGTTTCATTATCAACTGATGAAGTTGCTTCATCTAATATAAGCACTGCTGGATTAATAACCATAGCCCGAACAAAAGAAATAAGTTGTCGCTGACCTACAGATAAACTCGCACCGCGTTCTTGCACATTTTGGTTATACCCATCGGGTAATCTTGAAATAAACTCGTGCGCGCCTAAAAGTTTTGCGGTGGCAATTACCTCTTCGTTTGTGATGTGTTTGTTATTTAGTTTGATGTTGTCCATCACGCTCCCGCTAAACAAAAATACATCTTGCAATACCACTGCAATTTGTGAGCGCAGGTGTTTAATATCTAAGTGCTCAAGTTTATGTCCATCAACTAAAATCTCCCCTTTTTCTATGTCGTAAAACCTGCTTAATAAATTAATGATAGAAGATTTACCTGCGCCTGTAGCTCCAATAAATGCTACATTTTTTCCTTCATTAACTTGGAGGCTTATGTTCTTTAAAATATATTGATTAGGGTTATAACCAAAGTAAACATTTTTAAATTGAATGTTGCCCTTAAGGTTATCAATTTGTGTAGTTCCTGTGGGTTCAATGTTTTCTTTGTCATCAACCAATTTAAAAATACGCCCAGCTGCTACCATACCCATTTGCATGGTATTAAACCTATCTGCAAGTTGCCTGATGGGCCTAAAAAATAAGTTAATGTACATGATAAATGCAGTTATGCTACCAATAGAGGCATGATCTTGTATTACTCCTTTGGCGCCATACCAAACTATTAATGCCGTTGATAAAGCTGCGATGATTTCAACAACAGGAAAAAATACCGAATAGTACATTACCGATCTTACATTAGCATCCCTGTGTTCTGCATTAATTTCTTTAAATCGTTCAAGCTCTTTTTCTTCACGGTTAAAAATTTGCACAATATGCATTCCTTGAATGTGTTCTTGTACGAAAGTATTTAACCTTGAAACTTGGGTACGCACATCCTCAAAACTTAGCCTAACTTTTTCTTTAAACACATAACCTGCATAAAGCAAAAAAGGGAGTACAGATAAGCTAACCAGCGAAAGTTGCCAGTTGGTGCCAAACATAAAAATGAGAATGAAAACAATTTGTAGAATGTCTCCTGATATGTTTATCAACCCTTCGCTAAAAACATCTGCAATGGTTTCTATGTCACTTATGGTTCTGGTTACCAGTGCGCCAACGGGCGTTTTATCATAAAAGAGTAAACGTAATCCAGTTAAGTAAGTAAACACCTGCATACGTAAATCTTTAATTACGCTTTGGCCCAAGTAGTTTGTTAATATGGTACTCCAAACTTGCATGCCTGCTTGTAAAACCAACATAAATAGCAGCAATAAACTCATGTTTATTAATCCTATTTGGTTGTTATTGGCAATAAAATTATCAATGGTGTACTGTATAATAAATGGCCGCAGCGGACCTAAAAATGCCATACCAATAGTTAGTGCAATGGCAGTATATAGTTTGGATTTGTATGGTTTGGCTAATTGATAAACACGACCCAATAGGTTTAAGTTTCCGTGTGAGTGATGTGTTGATGAGTTGCCCGTTTGCATATTTTATATCAAGTCGCAAAATAGTAAAAAAGCCTGTAAACAGTCTATTTTATTGGGTGATGTGCGGATAATTAATTCGTGTTAAAAATAATCCATGCGCTGGTACACTATGGCCTGCTTCGCATCTGTTTTTGCTTGCTAAAATATTATTGACCTCGTCAACCGTTATTTTACCTTTTCCTACATCAACCAAAGTGCCTACAATAGCACGCACCATGTTGCGTAAAAAACGGTTTGCCCTGATGGTAAAAACTAATTTGTTTTCCTTTATTTCCCAATTGGCATGCATTACATCGCAAATAAAATTATTTACCTGGGTGTGCACTTTACTAAAGCACTCAAAATCTTTTTTACCAATAAGTAAAGCGGATGCTTTGTTCATGTCGTCCAAGTTTAGTTTGCCATTTTGGAACCAACTTTGGTCTAGTAAAAAAGGATTGGGTTCGCGGGTAATCCAATATTCATATTCGCGCCAAACGGCATCAAAACGGGCATTAAATTCCTCACTTACTTTTTGTATAGCATATACAACAATGTCTTTAGGCAAGAAGTTATTCAGTTTAAATACGATAAACTGTTCGTCAATATTTTTAGTTACATCAAAGTGTGCATAAAAGTCTTTGGCATGCACACCAGTATCTGTTCGTCCACAGCCAACGGTTTCAATTTGTTCTGCTAAAAGTGTACTTAATTTACTGTCAAGTTCACCTTGCACACTTTGCACATTAGGTTGTTTTTGCCAGCCGTGGTAATTGGTGCCTTTGTATGCTAATTGAATGAGGTACCGCATGCAGATTTACATCTTTTCGTAAACTATCGCTACTCCTTGTCCAACACCAATGCACATGGTTGCAACACCATAACGAATGTTACGTTTTTGCATTTCGTGTAATAAGGTAGTAGATATACGTGCACCACTTGCTCCTAATGGATGGCCCAATGCAATGGCTCCACCATTTACATTAACTAAAGCAGGGTCTATATTTAAATCGCGCATGCAAGCGATACTTTGAGAGGCAAAAGCTTCATTCAATTCAAACAAACCGATATCACTCATATTTAAACCTGCGCGTTTTACTGCTTTTTGTGTGGCAGGAACAGGTCCTATGCCCATTATAGCGGGATCAACACCTGCAACACCACGTGCAACTACTCTCGCTATTGGATTTAAATTATATTTTTTTACTGCTTCTTCACTTGCCAAAATAACCGCAGCGGAACCATCGTTAACACCGCTTGAATTACCCGCGGTAACTGTTCCACCTTCTTTTTTAAATGCGGGTTTAAGTTTAGCAAGATCATCTATAGTGCCTAAACGCGGATGCTCGTCCTTATCAAAAAGCAAATCATCTCCTTTTTTCTGCGGAATAGCAACGGGGGCTATTTCGTTAGCAAATCTATTTGCGGCATGCGCAGCAGCGTATTTTTGTTGAGAGGCAAGAGCAAATGCATCTTGTTCTTCGCGACTAATTTTCCATCTCTCGGCAATGTTTTCTGCTGTTTCGCCCATGGTATAGGGATGATACAATGCAGCCAGTTTTTTATTCGTAAAACGCCATCCAATGGTGGTATCGGCAATATCTGGGGTACGTCCAAACGCGCTATCCGATTTTAACATAACAAACGGTGCGCGGGTCATGCTTTCAACTCCACCTGCTATGTATATTTCTCCATCACCTACCATAATACTGCGGCTC
>JBILPP010000106.1:0-5992 GCA_044373765.1 Bacteroidia bacterium | reverse complement strand
TCGGACAAAGCGGAACGCCTGATGAATTAATGAAAGAATACGGTTTAGATGCAGCACATATTGTAGCTGCAGTTGAGCGCGTTATCACAAGGAAATAAATAGAAATAACACAATTACCACAAGCCATCTTTTACCGATTATGCGGTGTAGAGATGGCTTTTGATTGGGTATTCACCTAGCTTTTAAATTTTTATAACAATTATTTGATTAAAGATTTAAACAGTTGTAAGCATACACAATAAGAAAATTGGTATTGATCAACTTAGAATTTATCCCATAATTAGTAATGAATAAAGCGACTGATTCACTTAAATAAATTTCATAACACTGATGAAATACCTTACACTATTTTCGAGCATAATCATCCTAATCTTTAGCGGTTGTCAAAAAGATGAACAACTGCAACATGAGGTATTAAGCATGCTATACAAACAAAACCCTAACGGAGAAATTTCAGCGTGTACCCTCAACAACCAAAAAGTATATTGCCTTAGCCAATTAGTTTACGATGGAGGAACAGCGGTATACAATGAATCTGGAGATCAAATAGGCACCTGTAATTATGCATGGGGCCCTGTTGATGCCATTTGCAGTAAATTAAATAATTGTGAGGTGGTATACCGAGCAAAAAGCAATACATTTAATCTTCCGTTTATAGATAAATATGGGTTAAGCAGATAAAAAAACAAAGTTAAAATGGCCTTAATTTATCTATCATTTATTAGCAAATAAGCGCATTTACACCGGTAAAATCATTTTTGCATAAATGAAATTTAATGCATTTAAATCATCAACAAACAACTTGTATTTTATGCAAACTTAAATGATGATTCAAAGGAAAGGCCTTTTTTAACTGGATAATTCGATTGGGAAGCACGAAAATTTAAGTATTCCTGCATTTCACGTTTTTAATATACAGGAATACCCAACTGCACAGTTGTGCCCTTTCCTTTGCTTGACGTGATCTTTAAACCACCAAAATATTTATCTATTAATTTCTTTACCAATGTTAACCCTAAACCTAAACCTTGTTGCTCCATTATTCTTCTGTTAAATTGAGTATAAGCGCCTATTGCAGATACCTCTTTTTCATCCATACCAATGCCAAAATCGGTAACAGAAAAAACGCCATAGTTATTGGCTAAACTATAATTGATTAATACTTTAGAGCCAACACCAGAAAAGCTAAATGCATTATAAATTAACTCATTAATCATAACAATAAAATATTCCTGAGGGATCAAGAGTGCAATATCTGAATCTAAAGATAAATTTAGCACAACATCATCAGCTCTCCCTAATTGATTCGATATTTTATCCGTACACTCTTTAATGTAAAAATGTACCTCATCAAATTTATAGTCGTAAGTAAAAAAATCAGGTTGCTGCATGCGATGGTATAAAAGAACATTATTGACAGTTCTCTGAAGACGATCGCTTGAGCGTTCAATCATACTTATTTGATTGAAGAACTTTTGTTTACTTTTGAAAATAGACTCATCATTCTTTAATAGAAAAGTAGCCATTACTAAAGAAGTTAAAGGAGTATTTAATTCGTGTGCAACATGTAAGAATAAATCATACTTCGCATCAAACTCCGATTGATTTTGAATATTCATTTAAATTTATTAATTAATTGAATTAAAAGTGTTTGGCTGAGCCTTTATTTGTCGATTTAACTTAAACACCTACCTTCTTATCAAGCTGATTTAAAATCATTAAAACAGAAAATTCATCCCCTTCCTATTGGGTCTTGCGTTATGCATGGTGTATTTTATGATATGGTATTACTATCAAATAAGGATTGATGTTGCGTATCAAAGCTTGTTACTTCGCAAAACAATCCAATTATTGAAATATAGATTATGGTTTTCATCAAATCTTTGAAGCATTTGATAAATAAAAAAAACCTAAGCCAATCATTACAACAAGCAGAAACAAACTTAACAATGGGCTTGAAATTGGAATATCTGGTTCATCAGGTGGCGGTGGGGCGGTCTCTGTCTTTCTATCATCTATCGGATAAACCACACCACCTTTATCTTGATTGTTCAGGTCGGCAAAACCGCTTTCTCCGTCTTCACCCAATCTATCAGTACCATCAATTACACCAACTTCTTTATTGGTATTTTTTTGAGGAGTGTTATTAGCTGGGGAGGCTCTTTTATTATTAAACCAAAACTTTGCACGAGTGTCAATACTAAATGAACCAATACCTCCAGATGAGCTCTGATTGGCTTCATTGGCGTGTTTTTTCACTTTGTAACCACCGTTATACAAATCTTCTTCGCTGTAACTGTTTTTGTAATTACCGTCTTGGAAATTTCTATACTGTTCATCATTATGGTCACTATTGGTAGAATAATCTTCCTCTTGATCATAAATAGTTTGAGCATAGGAATTGAAAGTTATTAAAAACATTAAGACGAGAAATACTAACCCTTTTATTTTGAAAAAATAAGATAAATTCATGTGTTAAGGATTAATATTTAATGTATTGACAGCTTGGATGTGCCTGACAGAATACCATCTGATAGCAACAAAATATTATAAATACCCGAGCTCAATATTTGGGTATCAATACTTAAATTATTTGTAGTGCTAGTTTGCTTATGCACGACTCTTCCCAACTGATCAACAACATGTAATTCAAAACTATCATGCTGTAAACCTTCTGTTTTTATTTTAACAACCTCTCCAACTTTTACAGGGTTTGGCAATAACACTAAAGTTGCTGTAGTATGTGAATTTAAACCAGATGGATCTACACAAACAACGTGACTGTATAAAGATGATTTGTCTGTTTCTACCAACTTTATCCTATAGCATATAAGACCATCAGCATTATTTAGTATTTCAGCATCATTATAGGTATAGCCAGTAGCAACAACAGCACCTGTTTTAGGCTTAATAACAGCTATTTCTTTAAATGTTAAATCGGTGCTCAGCTTTCTTTCTAGTATATGACTTTGCATGTTTAACTCTGAAGCTGTACGCCAGTTTAACATCACATTATTATTATTTCTAGCTGCATTAAAGCTAAGTAACTTAATAGGTAATGGATTAAGCGGAGAAAAAACTATCGCGAATCTTTTACCAACAGATCCTATATTATTTGAAATGGCAAATGGATATTCGATAGCATTTAAAATAGGCGTGGTGGTATTTAACATCCTATCAATTAAATAACAATTTAAACCAGAGGGTAAAACATTTAGATTGTTAAATCGTAAGGTATAATTACCTATTATACCGTCAACACCAATATTAAATGTATCTGTATTAGCAGGTGCTAATAAAGGCAATCCGTTTATTTGAACAGGAATTGTATCAGCATATAAACTTAAATTAATGTTAGCATTTGTAAGTTTAATGGCATCTTCCATGTTATTATAAGACTTACTATAACCATTACGAAAACTAATCATTGCAACATCACTATTCAAAGCATCCCTTTTCATCGTGATAGTTAAAGGTGGTGTGCTGGTTTTAAAATAGTTTACTGGTGAAGAAGATGCTTTTGAAGATTCATTAAAAGTAATAGTTGGATTAGCCGAAGTAGCTTTCACAAAAACAGCTTGACCTGATGCCACAATACCAGAGCTTGAGGCAATATATGTCCCAGAGGACGGATCGAGTGAGTAGTAAAATGATGTTAAACCTGTTTTACTTACCAAATCCCAATCGATGGGAGATGGATAAGGGTTACCAA
The DNA here is from genome assembly GCA_044373765.1 of Bacteroidia bacterium. Lineage (GTDB taxonomy): Bacteria > Bacteroidota > Bacteroidia > UKL13-3 > UKL13-3 > UBA6183. Next base: position 2,280 of record JBILPP010000106.1, on the reverse strand, counting down.
CAATGTTCCATCCATCATTTGTTGCCGTGCTTGTTGATGAAAAAGTAATTTGCGGTGAAATAACTCCTTGATTAATTGGACCAACAAAATCTAATGTAACTGCATTTTGTTGCACAAATGGTGGTGTATACCATTGTGGTGATGGAAGGCTTCTGTCACCTCTAATAAAGACAAACGCACCCTTACCTGGCAACAATGCATCATTAATATTTTGAACTGGTTTATTTCCCCTTCCATTGGATGTTTGTTCGTTATAGGTATTGAGCGTTGCATTTGTAATAATGTCAAATCCTACACCACCGATTGGCCCAGAAACGAATATGTCATCAATCAACTGATTGTAAGTAAAACCAGAGACAGGTGAGGTGAGTAAACGAGTTCTTCTAGATACAGCAGGAATATACCTTTGCACAATTACATTACCAGTAATTTGCGCAGGAGCTACCAATGTGGCAACTCTGGCTGTTCCCAATGAATCAGAAATCAAGGTTAAAAATCCATTGCTATTTAAAGTAGCTCCACTCACATTAACTTCAACTTTGGCCTCTAGGAAATTTGATAGTGTTACTAAATTGGTACCACTTATTGTTAAGTTCGCCAACTTGTTTGTTACACCTCTAATTGTGGTATCCATCCTGAGTACACCAGATGATGAAATCAGTATGTTATTGTTGCCACTTGCTCTTATGCCCTTGGAATTAGATGCCATGTTAAAACCTCCAGTTAACGATAGGTTAAATGTCGACATGTTTAAATAGCCAGAAGAAACTATGAATGAATCACTAATAACTGTATTTGCATTTACCGTTACCCCATCAGGATTTGCAATAACCAGATTGCGGTAACTAAGCGGTGATAATAATTGAGGAGCCCTGCCATTGTATATTACCTTAGCATCTTCACCTAATAAAACAGTACCTTGTTCAATAGATGCGCCTGGACCTATCAGACCACCTATACGAGCCGTTTCAATTGTACCAAATACATCAACTGATATATCTTGACCAATAACCAAAAAGGTATCTAACTTAAGTTGAGCATTAGCCTCGACTATAATCCTTTTAGCTGAAACAGACGCAGGTAGAGTGATGATATGCCCCGGATTAATCGTGACACGCGCATTACTTGTTGGTAACGAATTGGTATTCCATGTTGAAGGATTATTCCAACTACCAGAGGCTACTGAAAATGCCTCATTGAAAAATGCCACAGCAAAATAACTGAATGAAGTTTGTGTTGGTAAACTTAGAGAACCATTAACTGTGGCACCGTTTACATTATTTAACGAAGTGTTTTGAAGAGTCCAAGCCGATGCGGATAAACGTGCTAAAGTGACTGCCTGTAGTGAGCTGCCTCCTAAGGACTTGTTAAAGTTAAAACTTACAGTTGCATTGGATGTTCCTGCCAAACGGCTAAATAACCAATACTGCGTGGCGCTAATTGAGCTAATGGTGGTATCTACATTGGTATTACCGGGTGCTGTATTGTAGTATTCTGCATACCAAGTTGTGGATGAAGCGGTACTTGGTGTAAAAGTAACGGAACCTAAAAAACCACCTTTGCCAATGGGTAAAATCAAAGTCGATGTAGAAGCGGTTATTACCCTTATAGGGCCATTAATATGGGCAGAAGACGAGCCCAGGGTAGCCGTACCTGTTAATGTAATAACGTTAACAGAATCCGTGTTTACAATCCCGTTTTCAATCACAAGGTTAACTACGTTAAACGGATTGACCACATTTAATGATGGGGATGATCCATACCTCCGAACCGTGAAACTCGACAATGAACCAGATACATTTAGACTCCCCAAATTACCACCCAAAGAGCCGCCAATAATAAGGTTACCATTGCTGCTGGTTATGATACCACCGCTTGATAGATAATTACCATTAAGAGTAAGTGTTTGGTTTGAGTTAGCAAACGTAACACCCGAGCCAACTGCTAGCGTATCGTTAACCACTATTGCTCCTGTTTGTGTTTTTGTTCCAGAACCTTCTAATACAAGCTCATCACATGTAACTGGTGTTACATTTTGTGCTGCACCATTATAACGCAAGCGGCTGCCTACACTATAGGTTATGGTTCCTAATAAACTTGAATTAATACCACCAGCGTGCGCAGTAGTTAATGTACCTGCAACAGCTATCCCATTTGCTATAGTGCCAATAGTATTTGTTGAATTAAACACAAGCTCGCCTCCACTTAAAATAGATATGCTAGTAGGAGTTCCTACTGTGGCAATTGTAGTGTCTACTGTAACCACATGAGTGGCTTTAA
>JBILPP010000105.1:0-6003 GCA_044373765.1 Bacteroidia bacterium | reverse complement strand
CATTGATGATGCGTGTGGTTTTGTTGTTACCTTGGAAGGTAACGGTGTTTGTGCTTGAAGCACCTATAACTGGACCTGTAATTTTTACTTGGCCAGTATAAGTACCCGGACGAATATCAAATACAACTGGACCAGATACCCCATTAGATAAAACAGCAGCAGCATCGGCAATGGTAGCAAAGTCAGGGGTTGTACCACCAACGGTGTAAGTACCATTTAAAGGCGTGTAGAATGATGCACGTAAAGTGTCATTTGTTCTATCTGCATCAACTAATGAGTTAGGAGTGCTGGTGTATGCTGTGATGGCATTAACCGCACCCAAAGTAATTTGGTTGGTGTTTGTAAATAATGCTGTATCAACGCCACAAGGAGCGATGGTATTGGTAGCCATTAACTGAGTAACAGCCGTGTTGTTGTTTAGCTTGTAACTGGCATTGTATGAAAATACTGAGTTGTTACCAATATTTTTAACAGTAAACCTTAAATCTTGCGCACCTGCAGTAATAGGAGAAACGGGATTTAATAATCGGCTAATTGCTAAATTGTTTGCAACTGCACCAGCAAACTCGTAAGCACCTAAGTTAGGTGTGGTAAGCGAGCGGGTAGCACCTGTAATATCGTTGGCTGCTAAACCTGCAAAACCAAAACCATTACAACCATCTGTTAAAGCAAAGTTGTTGTTGGCACGAGATACAAATGAAGGATTTTCGTTGTATGAAGTATCACCACCTGCAGTAGCTGTTTTAAAAGTGGCAGGAGTAAAGAATGCAGCACGATAAACAAGGTTACCAGTAGTTGTATTTGTAGCATTCCAATACAAGTTGTAGTTAACAGTATTGGCAATTGGTGCAGTTGCAAAATAAGCAGGTGTAGATGAACCTGAATAAACAGCAAAAATGTTGTTTTTAACATTAAGCACGTTAGAACCTGTACTGTAAAAAGCACTTGAAGTGGTTGAAGTTTGAATACCATTCATGCTAATGGTGTTATGGTAAACATCAGCACGACAAGCAACATTGTAGTTGTATATATACAAACCATAAAAACCACTGTAAGAACCACCAGTGAAACTGCTAATCACGTTGTTTGTAAACTGTGGAGCAGCAGCAGTAGTAGTAGATATAGGATAGTAGGCATAAATACCATAGTAACCGAAGTTGTTAATTTTGTTGTTAGAAACAACATGAGGAATAGTCACATTATTACTTTGGTTATAATAAAAATACATACCATAATATCCATAGTTCCAACCTTGCATATTGATGGTGTTGTTTGACACCACAATTGGGTTGTAGTTGTAAGCAACATACATACCCATGTAGTTATTACTGTCTATTAAGTTGTTTGTAAAGCTTAAACCATTATTTGTCGCAGCACTAGATGAACCGTATGATACAATACCATATGCACCACCAATTGTTCTGCAGCTATCCACAATAAAATTGGTAGCAGCACAAGCAGAAACTCCATTTCCATTTACAGATCCTGTAGCATTAATACAGTAGCCGGTAGTTGAGGTTCCGGTTAAAATAATTGGAACTCGAGCAATACATTTACTCAATGTAACTGCATTGGTAGCACCCACCAACGCAATTGCAGTAGGAGAAATAGGTGATAGGTTTTCTACAGTGATGTTTTTAAGTGTAACAAATTTTGATGCGTTTAAAATAAACAATCCTGAACTTGGAACAGCACCAGTAAACCTGCAATTTAAAGCGTTTACACCATCAAAAGTAATGGTATTGATGTTACTTGCACCTGCAATCACTCCTAAAACAACTGCAGTCGTCCTGTTATAAATACCGGGAGCAATAGTGAATACAACGGGGCCACATACACCAGCAAAACCTAATGCGCTTATAGCGGCATCAATAGTGGCATAATTGTTTGGCCCTGTAACGCCACCAATGGTAAAATTACCAGCCATAGCCGGAGCTTTATTTACTGTTGATGTATCATTATTTCTTAATGTATCATTGGTGTTATTCGGCAAATATGTCCATGCTTTTATTTGCGTCAACACATTATTAGGGAAATTATATGATCCAAGTAGAATTTGTGTATCTACAGCACCAACACCACCTGCGGTATCAAGTGTAGCAGAAGATGTGATAGGAGTTTGTACTAAACCATTAATTGACCAGTTTACATTAAAACCAGTAACTTGGTTTTTACCAAAATTAACCACCCTTGCAATAACATTTTGGTTGTTGTTACAGAACGTAGTAGGAGAGTCGATAGCAGCAACACCAATATCATTATTAGCGATAGATCCCTGCCAAATTTCAATTTCACGGAAGTTAACATTTGATGTTTGGCTACCTATTACAACAATGTCTATTAAACGTAATTGGGTTGTAGAAACAGGTAAAAAGTTAACATCATAGTTACAAAGCGCGGTATTTGTTTGGGTAAACGTTGTAATGGTATTCCATGTGTTACCATCCCAAGATTGTAAAGTTCCTCCACCTAAATATCTTCCACCAGCTTGACCACAATGGAATGTTACGCCTTTAATAGTTTGCGTGCTTGTCCAGTTAAACTGAACAAAAACAGCAGCGCCTGGATTTGTAGCATTTGATGTAAGCCACGTTTGTTGTGAACCGCAAGTGCCAAAATTTAAATCATTTAATGTTGAACATGCACCCGTGTTACAAGTACTGGCAGAGGCAGTAGCTTGTGGTGCTAAGTTTACATTTTGTGCAAATGAGCATACACTCATCAGCAACATGGCCAATGTAAATCCTAGGGATTTAGAATTGGTGTAATAGAAAAGTAGTTTTTCTTTCATGTGTTTTGTTAGTTTTTGTTTGTTGTTGGATGTTTGTTATTTATTATTTATTTATTGTTTGTCTATTTTTTTTTTACATTTATTTAACCTTTTTGAGGTTTTTACTTACAACCAAATTAAGCAAAAGCTATTCAAAATCAACTTTTATATACAAAAAATGACAGAGTGTTGATAAACTGCTATTGGTATGAATATATATTGTATTATAAATCAATGTTTTTAAGCGCTTGATAAAAATTAAAATTTGTTATTTGTTAATAGTTTGTTCTTGAACATACATTTGCTGTATGCTTACTAATTATTTGAAAGATATTATTAGCAGATTACCCCATACACCAGGTATTTATAAGTACTTCGACAAGGAAGGCACACTCATTTATATTGGTAAGGCCAAGAATTTAAAAAAAAGGGTAAGCAGCTACTTCACCAAAACCCACCATGATAGCAGAAAAACTGCGTTATTAGTTGAGCGTATAACAGATATTCAATTTACGCTGGTTGACAGTGAAATTGATGCATTGTTGCTAGAAAACTCATTGATAAAGAAGTTTAAACCTAAATATAATATTAACCTAAAGGACGATAAAACATATCCATTTATTTGTATCAAAAGAGAACCATTTCCAAGAATAACCTACACCAGAAATATTGTAAGAGATGGCAGTGATTATTTTGGCCCTTATGCCAATAAAGGCATGATGTGGACTATATTGGAATTGATTAAAGCCCTTTACCCCACGCGCACATGCAATTTAAATTTAACACAAGAGAACATTAATGCGTATAAATTCAAGGTTTGTTTAGAGTATCAAATAGGCAATTGTAAAGCGCCATGCGTTGGTTACCAAACAGAAAAAGCATATTCAGAAACCATTAAGGAAATAAAAAATATTTTAAAAGGCAACATTGCTGAAGTTGAAAATCACCTCAGGTTTTTAATGACTGCTGCGGCCGAAGAATTAAAATTTGAAGATGCAGCAACTTACAAGCGAAAGCTTGAGTTACTTGAAAATTACCAAAGTAAATCCACCATTGTTAGTCACCAAATACATGATGTAGATGTATTTAGTATTGTTGCTGATGAGAAATTTGCATTCATTAATTTTTTGAAAGTAGCCAATGGAATGATTATTCAAACTCAAACATTTGAGGTGAAGAAAAAACTAGAAGAAACAGTGGAGCAATTACTGGAATATGCAGTTGCAGAAGTTCGCGAACAATACAAGAGCACATCAAGAGAAATTATAGTTCCATTTAAACTCGATTTGGAAGATGAACACATTACGTTTACTGTTCCTAAACTTGGTGATAAAAAGAAATTACTCGATCTGTCTTTAAAAAATGCCATGTTCTACAAACGAGATAAGTTAGAACAATACGATAGGCTAAATCCTGAGTTTAGGGTAGACAGGCTGATGGCTCAGATGCAAAAAGACTTGAGACTAAAAACACCACCTAAACACATAGAGTGTTTCGATAATTCGAACATACAAGGAACCAACCCTGTTTCTGCTTGTGTGGTTTTTAAGGATGGTAAACCAAGTAAAAAAGATTACCGCCATTTTAAAATTCAAACAGTTGTTGGCCCCGATGATTTTGCAACCATGCGCGAAGTGGTATATAGAAGATACAAAAGGGTTTTGGATGAAAAAGAGCCATTACCCGACTTGGTTGTGATAGATGGAGGAAAAGGACAATTAAGTTCTGCCATGGAAAGTTTAAAAGAGTTAGGCATATATGGTAAAGTGCCTGTAATTGGTATTGCTAAAAGGTTGGAAGAGCTCTATTATCCTGAGGATGAATTTCCTTTGTACTTAGAAAAGAAAAGTGAAACCTTAAAAATTATACAACAAATAAGAGATGAAGCGCATCGTTTTGGTATTACACACCACCGTAATTTACGGAGTAAAAATACTTTTGTAACTGAATTAGATCAAATAAAGGGAATAGGTGGCGAATCATCTAAGTTATTACTTAGCGAACTAAAATCCGTAAAAAAAATTCGTGAAGTACCAATCGAAACACTAGAACATATTGTTGGGAAAGCAAAAGCTAAATTGGTGTGGAATCATTTTAATGCACAATAAATTGTTTAAAAACTATGTTTTCTTTCTTTACTTTTTTGAATAATTTTGTTGTATTCTTAAATTGTAAGTACATCTAAAAAAATAAAAAAATGAAAAAACTATTACTAACATTAACTATTGCTGCAAGCAGCTTATTTGTAAATGCTCAACGATCTGTTAATTGGTCAACAGAAGCTATTTTAGGTATTGATACCGTATATAGCAGTGCATCAGGAACTCCATTACCTATTACTTTTGTTGTGAAGAACAATGGTGTTGATACGGTTATGGCAGGTGATTCTCTTTTGTTTCAATATGTTTTATCATCAGGATCTACGCTTATTGCAGCTTACCCAAGTTCATCATCTTTGTCTGTTCGTGTAATTAACAGAACGGTATTGCCAGGTGATACAATGCATATGACGTTGAATATTTCTTTAAACTCAAAGGTTAATAGCTCTGCTGTTGTTCAATCAACTGTCATTTCACATGTTATCAATCGTCCAAACTTAGGTTTTGAAGTAGCTCCTAACAACGCCAACAACACTAAAACAATTAGTACTGTTTGGATGAACGAGCAAAGATGGCCAGTTGGTTTATCAGAGGAATTAAATAAAGCAGCTGAATCATTAAGCGTTTATCCTAATCCTGCTTCTGATTTAATCAATTTTGCTATTGATTACAACAAAGCTACTGCAGTTAAAATGATGGACATTACTGGTCGCGTTATTGAAACAGTTAACTTTAACTTAAACAACGCGCAAGTTGATGTGCGTAACTACAATGCTGGTATTTACTTGTACCAAGTATTAGACAATGAAGGTAAAGTGGTTAAGGCAGGTAAAGTTACTGTAAACAACTAATTTTAATATTCTTTTTGTTAAAGCGCTACATCCAAAAGATGTGGCGCTTTTTTTTGTGGTATATGCGTTGTGGTAGCCTGCTAATTTGCTATATTAAAATAAGCATGTTGTAATGATTTGAATGGGATAAAGCTTTAGTAGTACCAACGGCAAATATTGCAAGTAGAGGAAAAAAGAATGAAACCATACCTACCGGATATTTATTTAGATGCCTTGATTACTAATGCGTTCAGGGATAGTTTATTTATTGGGTAGTACAAGTTTAAGTGTTAATCGTTTTACA
>JBILPP010000104.1:0-6028 GCA_044373765.1 Bacteroidia bacterium | reverse complement strand
GTTATACATTTCTTAACCAAACGAAAAAGCCCCACATCATGTGAGGCTTTTCTGTTTTATGTATGTTGGTAATACTATGCGTTAACTATTTCAATCCCGGCACGTATTTCATTAAAATATCTTTTTGTGCTTTTGTGTAATTCATGGTATTAAAGTAGTTCTGCATATCATTTAAGTTGGTGGTTTTGGTTGCCAAAAAATTAGTTAACTCAGCAGCCGGTCCGGCAAGGCGGCTGTTGGTGTTTAACATGGCATCAAACAAATGTGTTATCAATGCTGCACTATACACACCACTCGATTTAATGGCTGCAAAAGCATTGTTTCGTGTTCTAAACTCCCATTGGTTACTTGCATAATTAATTAATTCATCCATATGTTTACCAGCATCAATATTATTGATAATGCATAACTCATGGTATTTAATATTTATACTGTTGTTCATGCCATAAACATCTTTTATTATGGGTAAATATATTTTCACATTTACTGCATCCAGCTTGCAAATTTTTTCGATTGCAGCTTGCACTACATCGTAGCTATTATCTGTTAATGCTTTCGTAATAGCGCTTAAACAAAAAGTATTGTTGCCGTTATAAGCTTTTATAAACGTTAATTTGGCTTGGGGCTCATTATCGTTAAACACACTTAACAATTGGTAATTGGTAACTTCATCATGTATTAATTGTGTAATCACTTCACTTTTCATGGCATGGAATTTTTCGTTGCGAAAAACTTCCATTAATAGTTCACGTTTTATATCTACATCAAATCCTTTTAAAGCTACCAATGCATCATATCTATCTAACATGTTTGGCGCATTAATTACTTGTGCTTTTAACTCGTTGTAACTCTTTTTAAAGTTAGTGGTTTTCATTACCATGCTGTTTGGATCGAACAACACAAAAGCAATTTCTTTTTTGTTTGGATTAGGAACTTTTACTACTTCAAATTGCTCCTGAATCATATCTACCACACGTTCGGAACTTCCATCTATATAATGGACTTCAAAAGCAATTGGCATTTTAAATAAACCAACAATCTCATCTCGTTGGTGTGTTTGTTCTATTGCAATTTCTGTATGGCGGCCGCCATTTTTTGCTATTAAATCTTCATAATGAACCGTGTATTGTGGCTCACCACCACGCAACACCCATTGGTCGAAAAACCAACTCATATCTATACCCAATTTATCTTGAATAGCTTGCTGTAAATCGTTGGTTTCTACATTGCCGTATGCATGTGTTTTTAAATAATGATTTAACGCACGTTTCCACTGCTCTTCTCCCAAAACATAGCTTAACATACTAATAACATTAGACCCTTTAGGATACACCCTTGCGGTGCCCGAACCAGTATAACGAATAGGGTATTTATCTTTTTTAGTCGCTTCAATAGCTGAGTTTTGCTCCCCCCTACGTTGCCAATTGTAGGTATCATCACCAAATAATTTTTTGGTTAACATTTTTGGATAATAGGTAGCCCAGCTTTCTTGCAACCAAGTATCACGCACATCTCGGGCTGTAATATAATCCCCAAACCACTGGTGGGTTAATTCATGACAATTTACGCCCACATAATTTCTATCTAGGTAAGCACGTTCATCCACATTAAAAAAATCACCAAATATGGTTGCTGTGGTATTTTCCATAGCACCATATAAAAAGTCTTGCACCATAATTTGCGAGTAACTTTCCCATGGATAATTTACACCAGTTTCTTGCTCTAAAAAGTCAACCATCATTTCGCTATAACGGTATGTAGGTTCAGCTCTATCGGCATACTCGGGGTAGTAATATAAATTCATAGGAACACCGCGTGCACTCTTCGTTTTTTTAATATTGTATTTACCAATGCCGAGCATTAACAAATAACCTGCATGCGGTTTGCTCATGCTATAATGCCAAGTGGTGGTATTGTTTTTATTTGGTGTTTTTTTAATTAATGCTCCGTTAGATAATACCTCATAACCATTTTCAAATGTTACTACTGTTTCCGTAATAAATTTATCATTCATGTCATCATACATGGGTATCCAATAACGGTTATCAATACCTTGTCCTTGGGTCCATATTTGTTTACGGATAGCAAAGGGGTTTTTTATTGGATTTTCCGGAATATTCCATCCTATAAAATATAAACCCTTACGTGGTGTTGCTTCGTATTCAAATGTAATGGTATTGGTTTGATCCCATTGTAATGGTTTGGTTGGTGTAACCCAAACACCTTTATCGGTTGTGTTAAACGGTACGTTTTTTATCCCCATTAATGCCGATTTGATATTTATTCCAGGGGCATCAAAAAATACAGAATCAACCTGTTTTTGTAGCACAATAAAACTATGGGTAACTTTACCTTTAACTAGGCTTTTTTGTGTATCAAAACTCACTTCAACTTTCATCCTAGTGATGTCTAGGGCATGCTCACGGTAGGTTGTTTGGTCTTTAAAGTAGCTTCTGTAAGTATTTTGTGCCGAAGCCATTGTACTTAATGATAGGAAGGCAATAAGTAGTTTTTTCATCCTGATTTATTAATAATGCTTTAGTGCAATATAATAATTATGATGAAACAAGATGGTTGACTAAATTATTCGGAAACTTTTTCTTCGTCAATAAACGGAATGATTTCCTTTAAACCGGTGGCTACTTTTATTTCGCCTGTTAAGAAATATTGTAACATTGGCCCTGCCATTATACTAGTAACTACGGCCATGATAACCAATGCAACAAATAGTGGAGCAGTAATTACGCCCGCTTGTAAAGCCAATAAACCTAATACAATTTCCATGGCTCCACGCGCATTCATGCCAAAACCAACTGCTAAACTTTCGCGTAAAGTTAATCCACCCCATAGTGCACCTAAACCCACTCCGAGTAATTTAGTAAACACCGCCAAAAAGGTAATTATGACAACCAAACTTAAATCGAAGTTGGCAATAAAGTTTACTTTAAAACCTATGGAAACGAAAAACAATGGTGCAAAAATATTGGTTATAAATTGATGGATAATATCTCTTGCCTTTTCTGTAAAATGTACAGAATCGCCAATCGCGATACCAACAATAAATGCTCCAAATATGGCATGAATTCCAATTTTTTCTGTAAAAGCTGCTCCTAAAAAAGCAAGACTTAATGATAAAGCCAATACACCACCTGGCCATGATAAATTTTTGTTTGCCCAGGGCAATGATTTATTAATAAAAATACGTCCGACTGTTAACATCAAAATAGCATAACCTACCGTTAAACCTAAGGTATATATAAAACTGATGGAAGCCCCTCCCGTGTTCATCATACTTAATATAACAGAAAATAGTACCCAGCCCACTACATCATCAAACATTGCTGCGGCTATAATGATCATTCCTATTTTTGTTTTAAATAGGTTTAAATCCATGAGGGTACGAGCAATAACAGGTAATGCTGTAATGGCCATTGCGGTTGCAATAAATAAGCTAAAAACAGTTTTGTCGTTTTGTACAATGTTGTTTTGATTTAAATAATCAAACAAAAATGTACCTGCAAAGTATCCTAGGGTGAGGGTAGTTATTAATCCAATAAAACTAGTTTTTAGGGCAGTTTTTCCTTGTTGCCTGATTACAGAAAACTCCACTTCCATACCAGCAGCAAAAAGTAATAATACAACAGAAATGGTAGATATACCATTCATAACCAAACCTACATTTCCGCTGGTGGTAAATATATTTTGTGTAAGTGTAGGGTATAATCTGCCCAATAAAGTAGGACCTAAAAGTATACCGGCCAACAATTCGCCAACAACAAGTGGCATTCTCAGTTTGCGAAAAAATTCTCCAAAAATTCTCCCCAGCAAAAGCATCATGCTTAATGCCATCAATAAATTTATTATTTCTGTTTGGGTCATTAGAGGATTTAATTTTCTGATTCAAACTTACTGCTGTGTACAATCAATAAATCGCATGGTAAATCAGCTAGCGCAAATTCTATATCATGAGGGAATACACGATCAATAATATTCAATTTTGTATCTGGGGAGTTAAGTACCAATAAATCGGCATGGTGTTCTCGAGCAAATTTGGTTATCACATAACCAGGTTTTCCTTCTAAGCGTTCGGTGGTAACTTGCAAAGTACCACAATCTGTGCATGCTAATATTTCATTTAGTCGGGTTACCTCTTCACTCACCACTTGTTCTTTGCGCGTCTCACTCTCATTGCTGTTAATCGATTCACTTCTTATTAATGCCATTTTACCTGCATCTTCTTCTTGTATCACATACACCTGTTCGGCATGGGTTGCTTTTGCAACATATATTGCTGTTTCTATGGTGGTTTCTGTTTTGGGGTGATCGCTACCTTCCACTACAATATGTTTAATTGGTTTTGTTTTAATATCGGGTTCACGCAACATCAATACGCTACACTTGGCCTTACGGCATAAGTTCCGGGCTATACCGCCTAAAATATATTTTAAAACATTTTCTTTTACCAGCGCCCCAGCTACAATTAGGTCGGCATTTTCCTGCTCGCTTATGGCAATAATTTGATCTACCGGATCGCCTTGTTCCCAAATTAATTTATTGTTGGACCCGTCTAATTCAAACCTATGTAATAAGTGTTTTAGGTATTGTTCTTGTTGTAAGCTTTTTTCTCCTATGTGGATGAATATTAAATCGCCACCAAATAGTTGTTGTAATCTGTACGATTCGGCTAAAACCGCTTCAATCCTAGGCGTAAAACCAATTGCTACTGCAATTTTTTTAAACGGAAATGGGGATTTTTTTTCCTGTATCATGTTAGCGAATATAGTTAAAGTGTGACATAACGCTGTTAAATATAGACCATTACTAAATGTAAAATAACGCCAATTACAAAATGAAGTTTTAATAAGATTTTATTTATTCGATTAACTTGCACTAGAATAGTAAGTTATCTTTTGTGTGTTATTTGTTTTTATACACTTTTTTTTCACCCCAGATCAATTAGTATTTTAATGCCTTAATGTGTAAACTTGCGCCTCAATCATGGTAAAAAAAGACATACTTTTAGAAGCCTACATGCACATGTGCGAAGCACGTGCTATGGCCGATATTTATGACGTTAACCGACCTATTTGCAAATATGTTCACTCTACCTCACGTGGGCATGAAGCCATTCAGCTTGCAGTAGGCATGCAATTAAAATCATATGACTATTGTTCTCCTTATTACAGAGACGAGTCTATGTTGCTTGGCATGGGGTTAAGTCCATACGAGTTGATGTTGCAATTGTTGGGTAAGGCCGAAGATCCTTTTTCGGGAGGAAGAACTTATTATGCCCACCCTAGTTTAAATCGTGATGACTTTCCGAAAATACCACATCAGAGTAGTGCTACAGGTATGCAAGCTATTCCTGCTACAGGTATGGCGCATGGTATTGCTTATAAAGAAAGTCAACGGCTAAATAAAAAAGGCGAATACCCAGTTGTAGTGTGCAGTTTTGGAGATGGTTCTATTACCGAAGGAGAAGTTGCTGAGGCGTTTCAAATGGCTGTGCTTAAACAATTACCTATTATTTATTTGGTACAGGATAACGATTGGGGAATTAGTGCAAGTGGTGATGAAATGCGTGCCATGGACGCCTACGAGTATGCAGCAGGTTTTAAGGGCCTGAAACGTATGCGTGTAAACGGCAGCGATTTTGTTGAAAGTTACAAAGGGTTTGCTGAGGCTATAGATTATGTGCGCAACAACCGTAAGCCCATATTGGTTCATGCAAAAGTGCCATTGTTGGGTCACCATACCAGTGGTGTGCGTAAAGAATGGTACAGAACTGATGATGATTTAGCCACACATAGTAAAGATGATCCCCAACCTAAATTGAAGCAGTTATTGCTTGAAATTGGGGTGCCGGAAGCAGAATTAACCGAGATAGAAAAAGATGCTACCTATAAAGTTGAACAACACTTTAAACAAGCAATAGAAAGCGAAGACCCGGATCCTGCCACTGTTGAAGACCATATTTTTGCACCAAGTGGAGCTACTGAAGAAGTGGGTAATCGTGCACCTGATGGCA
>JBILPP010000103.1:0-6049 GCA_044373765.1 Bacteroidia bacterium | reverse complement strand
GCGGACTAATTAGCCCGGTTAATGGTGTTGGTCCCGATGATTTAAATATAGCTTCGTTAGTAGAGCGCATCAAAACCGAAGAAATTACAGAAATTATTATGGCTTTAAGTGCAACCATGGAAGGCGACACTACTGTATTTTATTTGTCTAAAAAGCTAAAAGATTTACCAGTTAATATCACTACCATTTCAAGGGGTATAGCTATTGGTGGCGAGTTAGAGTATGCTGATGAGATTACCTTAGGCAGAAGTATTGCACTGCGTGTTCCTTATGCAGGACACTAAATTGGATTAAACATTAAATTACAATAAGTTTTTGTGTAGTTGAGTATCGGTTTACAAAAAATCTATTCATTGTTTTAAAGCACTTCTTCGGTTATTAGCTTTTCGCGGTACTGATCTAATACTGCGGTTTTTGAAACAAAACCAAGGTAAGTACCCGCCTCATCAACCACAGGGATTTTCCAAATATTATATTCATCAAACTTCTCAATCAGTTCGTTTACATCTGCATTTGGCAAAACGGTGTAACGTGGTATACTCATCAACTTTTTTACTCTTACTCGTTTATATTCGGTTTGGTTAAACATTATTTCCCTAATATCATCAAGTGTTATTATACCTAGTAAGTGGTTTTGCTCATCAAGCACTACAAAAATATTTCGTTTAGATGTGGTGATGATTCCTACTAATTCGCCAAGTGTTTGGTTAGGAGATAGCGTGGTGAAATCGGTTTGAATAATACTACGGATATCAACCCTGCTTAATAAATCTTTGTCTTTATCAAACGTAATAAATCCGCGCTCAATCAAGTTCTTGGTATAAATAGAATATTTTTCGAAATAACGGGTAATAAAATAAGAGCCAGATGAAACCAACATCAATGGTACAATTAGGGCGTAGCCACCTGTAATTTCGGCAATAAGAAATATGGCTGTTAAAGGTGCGTGCAATACTCCGCTAACTAAACCGGCCATACCTGCAGCTACAAAGTTTTGCATGCGTAAATCAACTATACCTAATGCACCCAGTGTTTTAACAAATATAAAACCCAACAATGCGCCTACAAAAAGTGATGGCCCAAATATTCCTCCATTACCTCCCGAACCAACCGTAATGGCACTCGCAAATACTTTAATCAATAAAATGGCTGTTGAAAATCCAATCACCACCCATACATTATCGCGATATGCATAAAATAAACTTCTATCGAACAAGTTTCCTTGGTCGGCATTCATTAATTTATCTATTAATCCATAGCCTTCGCCATAAAGTGGTGGAAAAATAAAAATGAGTAAGCCTAATAAAACACCCCCTAAGATGGCTTTTGGAAACAAAGCCTTGATGCGTTTAAAAGCACTCTCTGTTCTTATCGTCATACGCATCATATAAACCGATAACAACCCACAAATCATTGCTAGCAAAGTATAGTAGGGTATACTATGTATACGCCAACCATCCGTAACTAAATTAAATAATGGTTCACTGTGAAAGAACTTAGCTACCACAGCCCCCGATGCAGAAGCCATTAACAAAGGAATAAAAGCAGGAATACTTACTTCTGTTAACAAGACTTCAAATGCAAAAATCACTCCGGCAATCGGGCTGTTAAATACAGCTGCAATACCTGCTGCTGCGCCTGCTGCTAATAATAAAGTACGTTCAGCTTTTGTAACCAATAAATCTTTGCCTGCATTTGCACCAATGGCACTTCCAGTAACAGCTATGGGGGCTTCGAGTCCTACCGAACCACCAAATCCAACAGTAATGGCACTGGTAATAATATGAGAAAAGGTTTTATGCCTTTCAACATTTGAGCCTTTTTTATTGATGGCATAGATGATGCTGCTTAAGCCTTTATCGAAAACTTTTTTATAATGAAATAACCTAATATATACGGCAGACAAAACGATACCCACTAGCGGAAAAATGAGGTACAGGTAGTTTTCAAATTTAACGTCAAAACCACTTTCACAAAAATGCTGTATTACTAGCACCATGGTTTTTAAAATTACTGCAGCAATACCCGCACTAATACCAACCAGCAAACTGGCAACAATCAAAAATGTTTTGTCGCTTATATACCGATTTCTGTTTTTTAAAAACTGATAAAAGGCAAGCTTACTATTTACGCGTAGGCGTTTAAACATGTACTTTTATTTTTGGTTGAAGCGAACAAAGATACACTTTTTTAAGTGTGGGTCTTGGTATTAAGATAAACGCTTGTTAAATCTTCATCCTTCAGGTTACCTGGGCGAACCATCTTAATTAATTAGGCAATAAATTATAATACTCAATAACTAGATAGTGCAACTGTTCATTTTTTATAATCTAAGCTATATCCCATAAATCTTTACCGAATTTTCGGTGGTGATGTTCGCCACTTTTTCTACCGTGGTGCTTTTCAATTCGGCTAGTTTTTCGGCAATATTCACTATGTATGCACTTTCGTTGCGTTTGCCACGGTATGGCATCGGACTCAAATAAGGCGCATCCGTTTCTAATACCAAATGTTGTAAGTCAATATCAGCAATGGCATCAGGCAATTCACTTTTTTTATACGTAAGCACACCGCCTATACCTAAATAAAAGCCAAGTTCAGTTACCTGTTTAGCTTGTTGCGCATTGCCGCTAAAACAATGAAAAATTCCACGTAAAGCAGGATGTTTCATTTCTTGTAATATGGCAATTACTTCATAGGTACTGTTGCGCGAATGAATATTAATAGGTAAGTCCATTTGTATGGCCCACTGTATTTGTTTTTTAAAGGCCATTATTTGTTTGTCTTTAAAGTCCACACTCCAATAAAAATCTAAACCAATTTCGCCCACTGCATAAAACTTACGTTTCTTAAACCATTTTTGTATTTGAAATAAATGTGCCTCCACATGCTCATCAACACTGCAAGGATGCAACCCCATCATTGGAAAACAATTTTCCGGGAATCTCCAAACTAGATCCAACATGGGCTGGATGCTTTTGATGTCTATATTGGGTAAAAACAAACGTTTAACACGTGATTCAATTGCACGTGTAACCATCGCTTCGCGGTCGTCATTATATTCTTCGCTGTATAAATGTGTGTGTGTATCTGTAAAAATCATGTTTAGTAATATCTGTTTTTCCAATTTAATTTTTTAGGAATAATAAAGTAAAATAAGGTAAGTAAAGTTAACCCTAACGTGTATGCTTCATAACAAAGTAACTGTACTAAATTGGGTTGAATAGCAAGTTGCTTTTGTTGCCAATAAATGGTAACGCTTTGTATGAATAATTTAATGGCTAAAAACACCAAGGCAAGTTTTATATTTATAAATAAGCAAATGATAAGAGCCATCCAAAAGGAGCCATAAATTGCAAAAATAATCCACCAGTAAAAAGGAAGTTCTTTTGCTCCAGTTAGCCAACGTTTACGTTGGTTTAGTAGTATATTTATATTTACAGCAGGTGCCGAAATATTAATGCTTTCGGGGTTTATCATGTTTATCGTTTGGTAACCCATTTTGCGCACTTGTTCAAATAATTTATAATCTTCGGTTACACTAAAATCAATGTTTTCATAACCACCAGTACTTAGGTATGCCTCTTTGGTAATAGCCATGTTGTTTCCCACTGCTGTGCTTGGTATACGTACTCGGTTAAAACTTAGTAATAAGCCCATAAAGTATAGCCAATCTATGTGTTGCATGTTAGCTAAAAAGCCTTTTCCACTAACTAAAGTAGTTCCACTTACAATGCCTACATTGGATTTAAAAAAGTTGATTAACGTTCGTGCCCAATTATTAGAAACTTTTATGTCGGCATCTGTTATTAGGAAACAATCGCCTTTTGCAACAAGAGCTAATTGTGCTAATACATTGGCTTTTCCTCTTGCCTTTCCTAGCACATCGGTTATATGAATTTGCGTAACGTTCGGGTATTGATTTACGAATTCGTTAATAATTTTTTCAGTGTCATCGTTAGATTGATCATTACCAATAAGTATGTGCAGTTTATGTTTAGGATAGTTTAGCGCTACCAAATGCTGAATACACGCGCCAATATTTTTTTCTTCATTACGCGCAGCTACCAATACACTTATTTCAGGTAAAGCATCATCAGGTATTACTTGGCTTGGTAGGTCAAATCCGGCACTAATGGCAACAATTAAATTCATTAATTGGATGCATATAAATAAAGTCATCAGTCCTACTGCAAAAAAAATCATAAGGTTTTAAATGTGTATTGTAATTGATGAAAATTTTGCAGCACTCCTTTAAGCATAATCAGCATATTCTGCTGTGCTTTTTCGCTATCATGGTAAACGATTACATCACCTGATTTAATTAATTTATTTAATTTTTTAAGTGTGTTATGTGGGTTTAACCTCTTATCGTAATCACGTGTTAAAATGCTCCACATAATTATGCGGTAATGATCCTTTAGCAATTTAATTTGCGATGGTTTAATACGACCGTATGGAGGACGAAATAAATTTGAGGGAATTACTTCAGCCGCTTTTTTAATATTTTCGAGGTAAGCTGCATCTGAGGTTTGCCATCCTTTAACATGGTTATAGGTATGGTTACCAACTGCATGTCCTTTATTTATAATTTGATTAAAAATGTCGGGGTATTTGGTTACGTTTTCGCCTACACAAAAGAAAGTTGCTTTGGCGTTATACTCATCCAGAATATTTAATACCAAAGGGGTAATGATCGGGTGGGGGCCATCATCAAAAGTTAAATACAATACTTTATCGTTGGTATTTACCTTCCATGTAACATTGGGGGCAATTAACGGAAATATTGAAGGTATTGTGTGTTTAAACATTACTTTTGCGTAAATAGCTTTTGTACTTAATGAAAACCAGTTCCATTGTATTAGGATGCAAATTAACGGTATTCGCGTTAATTTTTAGTTTACAAATACACGCTCAGGGCCAGGGCCAGGTATACACGCTCCAACAGTGTGTTGATATCGCTTTAAAAAATAACATTAACGTAAAACAGAGAGAGCTTAATTTAAATACCGCACAAGCGGATCGCTTTCAAAGTAAAATGGCCGCATTGCCAAATTTAAATGCACAAGTTAACAATAATTATAATACTGGTTTTGCTATCAATCCAATAACAAATAGTACACAGCGCGATGTAACTTTTAGAAGTAATAATTTTAGCTTAAACAGTTCTGTTACGCTGTTTAATGGTTTTCAAACCACCAATAACATTAGGTTACAACAAAAAACCACCAAGAGTATTGAGTTTGATGTAGCAGCAGCAAAAAACACATTAGGGTTACAAGTGGCTAATGCGTTCATGCAAGTATTGTTAAATAAGGAAATTGTGGAAGCTCGTGTGCTGCAAAGTGCAGCAACTAAAGAGCAATTATACCGCCAACAAAAATTATACGATTTAGGGGCATCCAGTCGGTTAAAGTTTTTACAGGTAAAGTCTCAATACGCAAACGAAGGGTCTCAATTGGTACAAGCCCAAACACTGCTAGACCAAGCTTATTTAACCTTATGGCAGTTGATGAACATGGAGCCAGATACAGCTAATACAGTTGTTAAACCAGATAGCTCGCAATTCACTTTTGATGCGGAAACCAAGACTGCGGCTCAAATTTACGAAGAATTTTTATCTCGTAGCCCTGAGGTGAAAGCTGCTAAGATTCGTGCAGAAAGTGCTCGTATAGCATACACCATGGCTTTGGGTGGCAGAAGTCCGCGTATATTAATGAGCGGTGGATTAAACTCGTTTTACAGTACCCAAAGTACACGCGGTGTAGGTTCGCCAAATACCAGTTTAACTCAAATTGGTATTGATAGTTTTGGTGTGCCTGTGTATGCACCTTTTTTGCGTTACTCCGAAACCGAGGTAACACCATTTAGCGATCAGTTTGATAGAAATCTTGGTAAATCCATTGGTTTTACATTAAGCCTACCCTTGTTTAACGCTTGGCAGGTGAACACCAACATTCAAAAACAGCGTATCAACCAAATGAGTGCTGACTTAAATAAAAAACAAACCGAACTTGATGTTTATAAAAATGTAAATCAGGCCTACTTA